>JBFGLA010000335.1:0-1741 GCA_041576355.1 Burkholderiales bacterium | reverse complement strand
GCAGCCGCTCGAGCAGCTGCGGAAAGAGCTTCGGCGTCGCGGCGACGATATCGCCGCTCTCCATGTAGTCGGGCTCACCCGTGGGACCGCCGACGAGCCCGCCGGCTTCCGCGATCAGCAGCGCGCCGGCAGCCATGTCCCACTTGGAGAGCCCCAGCTCCCAGAATCCGTCCAGTCTTCCGCTCGCCACGTACGCGAGATCGAGCGCGGCGGCCCCTGCGCGCCGTACGCCCGAAGTCGACGACACCATCGTCCGCAGCTGCGCCATGAACAGGTCGAGCCGCGACAGCTCCTTGAAGGGAAAGCCGGTTCCGATAAGCGCCTCATTCAGGCGCGCACATTTCGAGACCCGGATGCGGCGGTCGTTAAGGAACGCACCGCTGCCTTTCGAGGCGGTGAAGAGCTCGTTCTTGAGAGGGTCGTACACCACCGCGTGCGCGAGCGACTCGCGATGCTGCACGGCGATCGAGACGCAGTACTGGGGAAAGCCGTGGATGAAATTCGTGGTTCCGTCGAGCGGGTCGATCACCCAGCGGTACTCGGCACGCGCGTCCGCCGCGCCCGATTCGGACTGGCCCGATTCCTCGGCGAGGATGGCGTGCTCGGGGTAGGCATTGCGGACCATCTGGATGATCGCCGCCTCGGCCGCTTTGTCGATCTCGGTGACGAAATCCTGCGCGCTCTTCGTCTTGACTTCGAGCGCGCCGCCGTCGAGCGAGGCACGGTTGATGATGGAGCCGGCGCGCCGCGCGGCCTTGACAGCGATGTTTAGGAGCGGGTGCATCGAGAATCAGGAGGGAAGGGCACGCGAGGCAAAGCGGCGTATTCTAAACTGTGCACGTGCGCAACTTGCTCACACGCGTTCGTTTCGTCTTGTGTCGGACGAGCCATCCGGGAAACATCGGCGCGACGGCGCGCGCGATGAAGAACATGGGGCTGTCCGATCTGCGCTTGGTGGCGCCGAAACAACATCCGGCCCCGGAGGCGCGCGCGATGGCGAGCGCCGCGCGCGACGTCCTCGAGTCGGCCCGGGTTCACGACACGCTCGTGGAGGCGATCGAAACGTGCGTAGCGACGTTCGCGCTCAGCGCGCGTCCGCGCGAGCGCTCGCCGAGGGTGCTCGCGGCGCGCGAAGCGGCGGCGCTCGCGATCGAGCGGGCCATGGCCGGGCCGGTCGCGTTCGTCTTCGGCAACGAGGCGGCCGGACTCACGAACGAAGAGATGTTCGCCTGCCAGTTCCTGGTGCACATTCCAGCCGACGCCGAGTACTCCTCGCTCAATCTGGCCCAGGCAGCGCAGGTCGTCGCCTACGAGCTGCGCATGGCGGCGGGAGAGGGCACGGTCCCGGCCGAGCGCGCCGACATGCCTGCCACCGTGGGCGATCTCGAGGGCCTGTATGCGCATCTCGACGAAGCGGGGCTTGCGAGCGGATTCTTCGATCCGGAGGACCCGAAGCGCTTGCGCGAGCGCTGGCGGCGGCTTTTTTCCCGCGCCGGACTGGAGCGCGAAGAGGTCAATATCTTGCGCGGCTTGCTGCGGGCGCTCATGAAGGCTTCCACGCCACCCGAAAAATAGTTGACCAAATCAGTCGGTCATGGGAAAATACCCGGACAAATTTTGCGGGAATTAGCCGAACATGTTCACCAGGCTATGGGAAGACATCGCGAGCATCTTCGACCGCGATCCGGCGGCGCGCTCTACGTGGGAAGTGCTGACCTGCTACCCGGGTCTGCACGCGCTT
>JBFGLA010000334.1:0-2311 GCA_041576355.1 Burkholderiales bacterium | reverse complement strand
GTCCTCGTCCACGCCGTACTTCACTTTGACGACACGCTGGCCGGCGGCGAGCCGGCTTGAGGTCTGGGGCCGGATGCGGCGCTGGCGCTCGAGCTGGCATTCGCCCTCGGCGACGATGACCTTGAGCCCGGAGTAGGCGCTCGTCATCGCGTCTTTCAAGGTCTTCGCCACCTGGCCGACGTTGTAGTTGTCCACCGTCTTCACCCAGCGCACGCCGATGCCCTTCAGCGTATTTTCGATCGTGCGGTCGGCGTGGACCGCGCTGCGTTCGCGCGCGTTCACCTTGGCCTCCCGGTCCGGCGAGGACACAACGTCCTGGGTGCCGGTTGCCGAGGCGTAGCCGTTTTTCATGATGACGAGCACGCCGTCACCCTGGTTCAGCAGGCTCGAGGCGACTCCCGAGAGGAGGCCGTTATGCCAAAAGCCGCCGTCGCCCATGATCGAGATCGGCCTGCGCGCCATCATCGGCGCGACCGCGGCGCGCGAGGCGAGGCTCATGCCGTAGCCGAGGATCGTGTTGCCCAGGGAGAACGGCTCGAAGGTCGCGAGCGCGTGGCAGCCGATGTCGCCCGAGATATGCGTTCTGCCGATGTCCTTCTCCATCAACTTGAGCGCCGAGAACACCGGCCGCTCGGGGCAGCCGGTGCAAAGGCCCGGCGGCCGCTGCGGCACCGGCGCGCGGAGCAGATCCGCGGCGCGCTGCCGCATCGCCGCGGCGGATTCGAGCGCCCGGTTCGCGGGGGCGACATCGAGCGTCTGTGCGTGCGCCCCGACGAAGCGCGCGACGCCGCGCAGGATCACCTCGGCGGTGTACTCGCCCGCCTTCTGTAGCATGTCCTTGCCGTGCAGTCGCGTCTGTACGCCCTCGGCACGCCCCAGAATCGTCGCGATGTCCTGCTCGATGAATTCCGGCAATCCCTCCTCGACCACGAGCACCGCTTTCTTCCCCGAGCAGAAGGCGACGATCTCCTCGGGAACGAGCGGATAGACGACGTTCAGGGCGAGGATCGGGACACGGCTCGCGCCGAACAGATCGGCGAGCCCGAGCGTCTGCAGGGCTCGGATCACGTTGTTGTACAGACCGCCCTGCACGATGATGCCGATACCGCGCTCGGGGCCGTCAAAGACTTCGTTCAGCTTGCGCTCGGCGACGAAACGGCGCGCCGCCGGGAGCCGCACGTCGGCCTTGAGCTTTTCCTGCTTGAAGGTCGCAGGCGGGTGCGAGAGCTTGTCGTAATCGAATTGCGCCGGACGCTCGAGCAAATTTCGCTTCGAGATCGCGGGCGCTCGGTTTTCGCGCGCGACGAACTGCCCGCGCACGTGGCAGGCGCGGATGCGAAGCTCGACGATCACCGGTGTGCTGGAAGCTTCCGAGAGCTCGAACCCTGCCTCGACCATGCGCACGATGGTCGGCAGGTTCGGCCGCGGGTCGAGGAGCCAGAGCGACGACTTGAGCGCCACGGCGTGCGTGCGCTCGAGCGCGACGCTCGCGCCTTCGCCGTAATCCTCGCCGACTACGATCAGCGCTCCGCCCGTCACCCCGGCGGTGGAGAGATAGGTCAAGGCGTCGGAGGCGACGTTGGTGCCGACGATCGACTTCCAGGTAACCGCGCCGCGCACCGGGTAGCCGATCGAGGCGCCGAGCATCGCCGCGGCGGAAGCCTCGTTCGTGCACGCTTCGACGTGCACGCCGAGCGTGTCCAGGTAATCGCGCGCTTGTACCATGACATCCAGCAAGTGCGATACCGGCGCGCCCTGGTAGCCGCCGACGTACGCGACTCCCGACTGGAGCAGCGCCTTGGTGACCGCGAGGATGCCCTCGCCGTGAAAGACCTCGCCCTCGCCGAGCTTGAGCTTTTCGATTTCTTCCTTGAATGAACGTTCCACGCGATTCCAGGGCTCAGGCAGCGCTCGGCGCGAGCCATCCTAGCAGGGTGGACCGGATCTTGGCGACCCAGCGGTCCCAGGCATTGGGGTTCTGGATGCGCTCGGCGCGGTAGAACGACGGGCACAGCACCGCCGCGTGTGCGTTCTCGCCGCACAGCCCGCAGCCCACGCAGCCCTCGATCACGGTGGCCACCGGGTCGCGGCGCAGCGGATCGGGATTGTCCTTCACGGTCAGCGTCGGGCAGCCCGAGAGCCGGATGCAGGAGTGATCGCCCGTGCAGGTGTCCTCGTCCACGCCGTACTTCACTTTGACGACACGCTGGCCGGCGGCGAGCCGGCTTGAGGTCTGGGGCCGGATGCGGCGCTGGCGCTCGAGCTGGCATTCGCCCTCGGCGACGATGACCTTGAGCCCGGAGTAGGCGCT
>JBFGLA010000333.1:0-2319 GCA_041576355.1 Burkholderiales bacterium | reverse complement strand
GGCGCTTGGTTCGACTCGATGCCCGGGATCCGACCGCTGCTCAAGCTCTCGTACACGCTGAACTGGGTCACCGGCGGGGCGGCGGGTTTTCACGCCGTAAACGTGCTGCTGCACGTCCTCAATGCTGCTTTGGTCTATCGGCTCGCGCGCTGGGCGGCCGAGACGCAAGCCGCAAATCGCGCGGTTGTGCCGGCATTGCTCGGGCTGGCGGCGGCATTGATCTTCGCCTTGCACCCGGCGCAAACGGAAGCCGTCACCTACGTATCCGGTCGTTCGGTCTCATTGATGGCGGCATTCTACCTGGGCGCCGTATTGGCCGGGCTGCAAGGTCGTCCGGTCCTGTCGGCTTTGCTTTTCGCGGCAGCGCTCGCAGCCAAGGAAACCGCGTGGACGCTGCCCTTCGCTCTCATGCTCCTGGCAATGCTCGGCTCGCAGCCGTGGCGAAGCGTGCTGCGCTCGCTCTACGCGCACTGGGCGGTGCTGGGCGTATTTGCCGTCGCGGTGCTCATCGTGCCCGGCTACCGGAGGCTGCTCTACTCGAGCCTCGGCATCCGCACCCTGGGCGAGAATCTGCTCGCCCAAGTCGAAGGCGTGTGGTATCTGCTCACTCAGCCGCTCCTCCTGCTGCACACCAACATCGACCCGGATATCGCCATGCCCCAGGGCGTCTCGGCGACCCTGCTCGTTAAGGCGGCAATCCTGGTCGGACTAATCGTAGCGGGGATCGCTTTCTTGCGCCGCGATCGGTTTGCGGGGGTCGCGCTGCTGTGGACCGTGCTCCATCTCGCGCCGACCAACTCGGTGCTGCCTCGGCTCGACATCGCGAACGACCGCCAGCTCTACCTCGCGCTGATCGGCCCGGCCCTGCTCCTGGCTCGAGCGCTCTGGACGTGTCTACCCGGTCGCGCCGCACCGGCGACGGTCTGCGCGTTATGCGTCTCGCTCGGCGCCGCGACGCTCGCGCGCAACGCCGATTACCGCGACGAGATCTCGCTCTGGCAGGCCACGGTCGAAGCCTCTCCAAGCAAGGCGCGCCCTTGGAACAACCTCGGCTACGCGCATCGACTTGCGGGCGATCCGGACGCCGCGCGGGCGGCCTTCGTCAGGGCGCTCGAGATCGACCCGAGCTTCGAGCGCGCGCGCCACAACCTGCAGGCCGTTGATCGCGAGGGGCGCTGAGCGGACGTGTCACATCCGCATCGGCCGCCAGTACCCCGTCAACTCCAGGTATCCGCGTCCCACCTCTGACCCGTCTGCGAGGGCCCGAGCCGCCCCCTCCCAGTAGATCGTCCCGGTGCTGGTGCGCGAATCGAGCTCCTGGTCGTCCATCAGAGGCTCGATCCGCCATTCTTCTTCTCCGGTCCGCACCCGCATCGCCACCGGATACTCGACGCCGGTGCGCGGAGATTTCCAGCGACGCAGCGGCTCGAACGCGACCTCGTGCGGTCCGAACCTGCGCACGCTGCCGTCGCTGCCGCGCAGAGTTCCTCCGGCGTAGTAGTCGCCGCCCGCCTTCGCGCGCATGCGGAACGCCATCAACGCGCCGCCTCCGGCGAGGTTAATCCCGATCCAATCCCAGCCTGCCGCCTCGGGTGCGAGGTAGGCGCTCGACCACTCGTGATCGAGCCAGGCCGTACCGCCGACTTCGAGGCTGCGCCCCGCGCGCGCTATCGTTCCGCCGACGCGCAATTGCGGCCGACTGTAGTAGTAGCTCGCTTCCTGCAGCCGGCGCCCCTTGCGGCTAAAGCCTGCGTCGCCCTGCAGAAGCGGCGCCGCCGCAGCCTCGAAGTCGAGCTTCATCCCGAAGCCGCGCGCCGCGATGTCGCTGCGGTAACCGCGCTCGGTCTGCTCGAAGCGCCAGTCGTCGATCCACACCCGGGCACGGCCTTCGGCCGCCCCGGCGAGACCGAGCGCCACGCGAGCCGCACGCTGGTCGTGCACGAGCCTTCCGTCCTCGGGATCGGCAAGCGCCGCATGCGCGAAAAGCGCCTGCCGCAGCGTGAACCGGCTCGGGTTGTCGGTCTCGTACTCGGCACGCGCGCGAAAAAACGTGATCTGAAAACCGAGCGGCGCGCGCGACGCTCTCGCGAGCCAGCCGGTCACGTACCACCACTCGATCCGGTAGGCCGGATGCGCGCCGTGGTCGCGCGGAAACTCGAGCCGGCGCCCGGCAACGACGGCGGGATACTCCACCTTCCTCGCCTCGGCGCGCGCGAGCGACGCGGCGAGCATCGCTGCGGACGCGGCGAGGAACCACCTGCGTCTCACCAGTCCTCCTTCACCGCCCTCACCGGTCCCATGCCGGTCGCCTCGCGGCCG
>JBFGLA010000332.1:0-2333 GCA_041576355.1 Burkholderiales bacterium | reverse complement strand
CGCGCGCTCACGCTGACCTCGCCGTGCGTCGTGAACTTGATCGCGTTCCCGACGAGATTGGTGAGCACTTGGCGCAGCCGGCCGGGATCGCCTTTCAGCGACGCGGGCACGCTGTCGTCGATCCGGCAGCTGAGCACGACGTGCTTGGCTTGCGCGCGCGCTGCGAGCATCTGCACCGCATCCTCGATCAGGCGCGCCGGATCGAAGTCGACGTGCTCCAGCTCCAGTTTGCCCGCCTCGGCCTTGGAAAAATCCAGGATGTCGTTGATCACCGAGAGCAGCGACTCGGCGGACCGATGCACGATGCGCGCGTACTCGCGCTGGGTTTCGTCGAGATCGGTGTCGAGCAGGATCTCGGTCATGCCGAGCACGCCGTTCATCGGCGTGCGGATCTCGTGGCTCATGCGCGCGAGAAATTCCGAGCGCGCCCTGGCGGCGGCTTCCGCCTTGTCGCGCTCGCGCGCGAGCGCGAGGCCGCGCTCGCGTTCCTCGAGCAGATCGTGCAGCGCGCTGCGCAAGGCGCGCAGCGGAAGCACCCGGAGGCTGAAGTTGAGCAGTGCTGCGAGCGCGAGCGCGACCAGCGCCACGCCGGCAGTCGCGTACAGGGTCGGCCGCAGCGAGCGCGCGATCTCGATCTGGCCCACCGGCCGGCCCGAGTCCTGGACGTAGGTGCGGCGCTTCATGAGCGGCGGCGGCAGCGGGTCGGCGCTTTCCGCGACTTTCACGCCGGCGAGGTCGAAAACGCGTCGTGCTTCGGGTGAGCCGTCCGAGGGCCGGCGTCCGAGCAGCTCCTCGAGCCTGAGCTGCTCGAAGCGCCACAGATGCGGGTTCGAATTGATGATCTGGTTGACAAGGCGGGCATTGATCTCCGCCTCGGTGCGCAGCGTCGCCCCGAGCTGCTGATAGACGATCCCTAAGTAGCCGAGGGGAAGAATCAGGGCGAGCGCGGCGGAGACGCCCCAGGCGAGGCGCAGGAGAGGGCGCTCGACACGCGCGACTTCCGGTGCCGCGCTATCGGCTGGCACTATCGCCGACACGATGCCCGTTGCGCGTGAGTATGGCGCGCCCGGCGGGCGATTGGAGGAAATCGAGGTAGCGCTTGACCGCAGGCGCGGGAGGCACTTTGTGTACGACGAACATGTGCTTCCAGTACGGGTAGTCCGGGTTCGCCTTCCCGTTCTCGAGCGGCGCGATGCCGTCGACGCGCAGCAGCGTCAACTTGCGGCTTTCGGACAGCACCAGCGCCAGGGTGGAGGTGCCGAATGCCCCCGGCAGCCGCTCCAGCTCGTTCGCCGAATCCTGGTCGGTGATGGCCACCACCATCCCTTCGCGCGCGTGCACGGCCTGCAGCGATTCCTTGATCCCGGGCGAGAGCGAAGCAAGGAGCACGCTGTCGCTGTCTGAGCGTGGCCTGAGCACGGGCCGAACCGGCGTGCCATCGGGCCAACGCTCGTAGCGGCCGGCCAATATCGCCTCGACGCGGTCCAGAGCGATCGACGACACGCCCTTTGCGCTCGTCGCGAAGACGAAAGGAGTGCGCCCGTACTCGACCGCGACGACCCCCTGCTTCGCTTCCTCTTCCCGCAGCGGCCGGCTGATGACGGCGAGGTCGATTGCGTCCGCCGCGAGTGCCTTTAGACCTCCGCTGCTGCCGAGATTGGGGACAATACTCAGGGCGATATCCGGTGCCTCGCGCGAGAGATCCTGGCCGACCAGGCGCATCGTGCCGAGCGCGCTGCCGGTGCCGCCGATACGGATCGTCTCCGCGCAGGCAAGCGTCGCTGCCGCCGCCGCGGTGAGCGCGAAGAGCAGTCGGGCGGCTGGCCGCAGCGGGCGGCGTGTCGCGGATCCGTCATTGACGCGCGTTTCCTGGACTTGCAGTTCGCTCACGCAGCCTCCTCGTCGGTCGTCGGTCGAATCGTAGCAAAGTGGACGGGGTGCACGGAACGCGGCGGTGCGCCGATTGCACTTGATCTGTGACAAGGTTCCGCATCCCCGGTGCGGCGCAAAATCCGGCGATGCGGATCGATGAGCCTGCAGATCGCGCGGCGCAGCGCGGCTTTACGCTCTTCGCGCTCGGCTTCAGGCCGTTCTATCTCCTCGCCGCGCTCTTCTCCGCGGTCGCGGTGCTCGCCTGGAGCGCAATGCTCGAGGGTCGCGCCGCTCCGGCGGGGGCGCTGGGCGCTGTCTACTGGCACCAGCACGAGATGGTGTTCGGCTTCGCCCTTGCGGTGATCGCCGGCTTTCTCCTCACCGCCGGCCGCGTCTGGACCGGACTGGAGACGCCGACCGGCGTGCCGCTCGCGCTGCTCGTCCTCGTTTGGCTGGCGGCG
>JBFGLA010000331.1:0-2381 GCA_041576355.1 Burkholderiales bacterium | reverse complement strand
GATCGTTTCCGGGCTCACCGCCGGGGCGATCAAGGGCTAGCGCGGCCCCAGCCGTTGTGGCGACGTCCACTCCGTCGCGCTGGAAACGGTCCGCTAAAATGGTCTACCGGTTCCGACATTCCCGGTTCTCAGCATGAACACCACCGCGATCAGCCGTTTCCCCGTGCCCCGGCTCGAAGAGCTGGCCCCTGACATCCGCGCCCGCCTCGCCGAGGTGCAGGAGAAAGCGGGCTTCATCCCCAACGTGTTCCTTGCCCTCGCGCACCGGCCGGCCGAATGGCGCGCCTTCTTTGCCTATCACGACGCGCTGATGGAAAAGGAGGGCGGGCTCACCAAGGCCGAGCGCGAGATGATCGTCGTTGCGACTTCGGGCGCGAACCAGTGCCAGTACTGCGTCATTGCGCACGGCGCCATTCTGCGCATCCGCGCCAAGAACGCGCTCCTCGCCGACCAGGTGGCGGTCAACTACCGCAAGGCCGACATCACGCCGCGCCAGCGCGCGATGCTCGATTTCGCGCTCAAGGTCGCGCTCGACGCGGCTGCGATCGAGGAACCGGACTTCGAGCGCCTGCGCGGGCACGGATTCAGCGACGAGGACGCGTGGGACATCGGCGCGATCGCGGCGTTCTTCGCGCTTTCCAACCGGATGGCGAACCTCACCAGCATGCGGCCGAACGACGAGTTCTATCTGATGGGCCGCGTGCCGAAGTCTTGACGGGCGGTCTCAGCCCTTTTGCGCCGTCATCTGTCCGAGCCGCCGCGCGAGCGCGCCGAGCAGCGCGACGCCGAACGCGGGCTTGGATTTCACCAGAGCCAGGAAATCGCCGCGGTTGATCGGTAGCAGCGAGCTGTCGGATTCCGCGGTCGCGCTGGCGGCACGCGGCGACAGGTCGAAAAGGGCCATCTCGCCGAAAACGCCGCCGGGGCCGATCCGTTCGACGATCTTGGACTTGATCGATACGCCCACCCTGCCCGCGATGACGACGTACATGAATCCGCCTTTCTCGCCCTCGTTCATAATGGTGCGGCCGGCGGGAAAGGGCTGCGGCGAACGCTGCCCGAGCGCCCCCGCAAGCTCGTCGAGCAGCTCCTTGTCGAACACCCGGCTGCCGTCGCGCACGCCCTGCTCGGCGCGCCTGCCGGTGCGGTCCAGGATCGCATCCATGAGCCGCAACCGGTTGATCAGGATACCCATCAGCATGAGCGCGAACTCGGGCGCATTCTCGATCGCGCGCTCGAACTGCTGCGTGTCGAGCGACAGCGCGCGGCACGAGATTTTCGCGACGGCGGAGGCGGTGCGCCGCTCGCGGGTGATCGCAGCCATCTCGCCGAAGATCTCGCCGGCCCTGATGACATCGAGCGCCTTGCCGCCGCGCGCCACGCGGACCTCGCCTTCGACCAGCAGGTACATGCGGTCGCTCGCCTGGCCCTCGGAGAAGAAGGACTGCCCCTCGGCTACGCTCTCAGGCTTGCCCAGGGATTCGAAACACCGCTGCGCGATCGCCGGGTCGTAGAGAGCCTCGCGGGCAGGGCTGGTGAAGTCGAGGTCTTCCATGTCATTCTTCGCGAGAGAACTCGACCCAGATACTAGCGCAACGTCGGGGCGCCGGGCGCATTGTCAGGTTTGTCGCCCCGAGCCGACCAACACCGCATTTACGGAGGGATCATCATGGAACGACGCACGTTACTGCTGGGACTCGCGGCAGCGCCGTTCGCGGCGCTCGCTGCACCCAAGGCGATGAAGGATATCGCAGCGCTGCAGAGGAACTGGAAGGCGTTCCTGCCCGCCGGGGCGGAGTTTCCCTCGCCCGGCGAGCGGCTTACGCTATCGAAGGACGACTGGCGCAAGCGCCTCTCGCCCGAGGCCTTTCGCGTGCTGCGCGAGGAAGGGACCGAGCGCGCCGGCACGAGCCCGCTCAACGACGAGAAGCGCCCGGGCGTGTTCGCGTGCGCCGGCTGCGGTCTCGCGCTTTTCACTTCCGAGATGAAGTACGAATCGGGCACCGGCTGGCCGAGCTTTTTCACCACGATCCCGGGTGTGTTCGGGACCAAGAAGGACTATTTCTTGATCTACCCGCGCACCGAGTACCACTGCATCCGCTGCGGCGGCCACCATGGCCACCTGTTCGACGACGGCCCGCCGCCCACCGGGCAGCGCTGGTGCAACAACGGTGCCGCGCTGCGTTTCGTCCCGAAAGACTCGGCCTAGCGCAGCGCTTGGGCGGCAAGCGCCGGGCGGCGCCGCCACATCTCGGTCGCCGACTCGAATGCGTGCGCGAGCTGGAGCACGCCGAAATCGTCCTTATAGCGGCCGACGATCTGCAGCCCGACCGGAAGCGCCGGATCGTCGTCGGTGAATCCGGCCGGCACCGAGATCGCGG
>JBFGLA010000330.1:0-2385 GCA_041576355.1 Burkholderiales bacterium | reverse complement strand
AGGAACGCGCGGTCGATCTTGATTTCTGACCAGGCGATCGTCCAGAAATTGCCTTCGCTCAGCCAGGACACGGTGCGCGGCGTGCGCTCAGGCGCAGGGCTGGGGGTCTCGTCCGTGCTCGGCGGCGGCGGCGCGGATCCACCGCCGCCCCCACCGCCGCAGCCCGCCAGGGCGACGGCGACGAACGCAGCGAGCGCGAGCGCCTTGGCTCGAAAGGAAACTCCTGCTTGTGACATCGTGGTGCTTCCTCGGATTCCGAATTGGCGCTGGTAACTCATTCGAGTCTGCGCTCAAAGCGCGTCTCGACCTCGCCTGACCCGGGGGCGCGTATCCGTACGATGATCGTGTGGAGCCCTCGCTCTCTCACCCGGAAGTAATTTCCGTAGCTCGCAGCATAGGGATCCATCGCCTCCAGCGGCTTTGTCTCGCCGCTGAGTCCGGGCTGCTCCAGCCTCGCTTCGACCCGCGCGCCGTTGATCGGACCGTTGCTCGCGTTGTCGAGCAACGATACGTTGAGGTGGTAGTAGCCGGTGCCGCGAGGGACACCCCCGTGCATGGTTCGCTCCGGCGAGCCTTTAGGGTATCGGAGCAGGCTCTCGGCCCTAGCGAACCCGAGATAGACGTCGATCCCGCCGACGAGCCTGTGGTTGAGCTCGGAGTGCGGTGCACGTTCCACCGTCTCCGGTGCGGTTTTCCGCGCCGCCCATTCCGTCGGGTTGATCATGTAGACGAGCGCGCGGCGCACCTCGATGTCGGTCAGATCTGCCATTCCGCCGCGCGCCGGCATGCTCCCGTGGCCGTGGATCGCCGACTGCAGCGCATGATCGAGCCCCAGCGAGAGCCGGGGCACCCACGCATCCATGTCGCCGATCTTCGGCGCGCCCTGCTCGCCTGTTCCATGACACGCGATGCACACCGCGGCAACGACTTCCTTTCCGCTGCGATCGGCGCCCTGCGCATGCACAGCGCCTGGCGCGACTGAAACCGCCGCCGCAAAAAGGGCAATCAGAGTCCATTTGCCTCTGATATAGAGCGAGGGCCGAGCGTCGCTCTTGCGCACTGTGAGGTCCATAGCGATCCTCCTCTTGCGCGATGCGAGAAGTAGCACTGCACAAGCCCAACTTGGGCTTAGCAAATCACCTTTTTTCGTAGGTCGTTCTGATTTGAGTCAAGAGCGCTGCGCGCGACCCGGGCCAACGATAACCGCTCCCGATACGCGTCGTTGCGCGGGTGGTGAGCCCGAGAAGGGCTGGCCTATTTCGTGACGTCCGCCTGCCGCGCACCGTTTCCGGTCGCGCGCATGCGACGCACGAGTTGCTGCAGCAGCGGCCAGAAGAGGCTGAGCAGCGTGAGGACGAGGAAGAACACGACGATCGGGCTCTCGAGCAATCGCAGCCAGTTGTTGTCGTACATGATCATCGACTGCGATAGCGACTCTTCGACGAGTCCGCCGAGGATGAGGCCCATGACGAGCGGCGCGGGCCCGAAGCCGTGGCGCAGCATGACGAATCCGACCAGCCCCGCGACGAGCATGACCCAGACATCGAAGATCGCGGAGGCGAACGCGTACGAGCCGATGAGCGAGAACACGAACACCGCCGGCCAGAGCAGCGCGCGCGGGATCAGCGTGATGCGCGCGAAGAGCTTCGCGCCCGCGAGCCCGATGCCGAGGAACATGAAATTGGCGATCAGCATGGCGCCGAAGATCGCGTAGATGAATTCCGGCGTCTCGCGAATGAGATACGGCCCCGGCCGGAACCCGTGCATGATGAGCGCCGCGAGTATGAGCGCCGTCGTGCTGCTGCCCGGAATGCCGAGCGCGAGGGTCGGCACCATGGCGCCGCCGGTCGCCGCGTTGTTGGCGGCCTCGGGTCCGGCGATTCCCGCGAGCGCGCCCTTGCCGAATTCGTCCTTGTTCTTCGCCCAGCGCTTGGCCTCGTTGTAGCCCATGATCGCGGCCACCGTCGACCCCTCGGCGGGAAGGATGCCGATGAAGGTCCCGATCCCGCTCGAGCGCAGGATGGTCCACTTCACCTTGCGCAGGTCGTCCAGGCTCGGCAGGCGCAGCACGACCGAGGTGATGCGCTCGTAGGTGACTTTCAGCGCCTGCGACTGGTTGAGCAGCTCGGCGATTGCGAACAGCCCGATCAGCACCGGAACGAAGTGGATGCCGTCGCTGAATTCCGCCATGCCGAAGGTGAAGCGCTCGACCCCGGTGGTGAGGTGGATGCCGATCGTGCTGATCAGCACGCCGATCGCGCCCGCGATCAGGTTGCGGATCGACGACTTGCCGCTGATCGAGGCGAGCATCGAGAGCGCGAAAACGGTGAGCGCGAAGTACTCCGGCGGACGGAACTTGAGCGCGATCTGGGCGAGGAGCGGCGT
>JBFGLA010000329.1:0-2386 GCA_041576355.1 Burkholderiales bacterium | reverse complement strand
CCGGCGGCCGCCATGGCCTCGTAGTCGTCCGTGGTGCGAGAAATCATGTGCGCATGCGGGTCAATCAGCATCATGGAAAAGCCCCGTTTCTGTCATTTTCACCGAAGATCGCCGCATTTTATGGGATCTTAGGCGCCATAACCCATTCATTGCAGCGTCGCCCAGGTAAGCTGCTTGCGTGAAATATCTCCTGCCAGGGCCGGAAACTCGCCCAGAACCCTGGCCGCCTGCCGGTCCGGAGAGGCCGCCAGGGCAAGCGCCGCGGCGCGGCGCTCAATCTGCTCGCCGCTCGCGAGCACGCGAGCGAGGTCGTCGATCGCGGGACCCTCGGCGAAGGGGCCGACGCAGCGCCAGATCTCGAACGGCACTGGGCGGCCCGCCGCCCAGCGCTCGTGGGCGAAGTCGCGCAAAATCCCCGCCAGCTCCGGGTTGGCCCGCTCGTCCAGCCCCTGGATCGGCGCGAGCGCGCTGCCGATGAAAAGCGCCTTCAGCACCATGTGGTTCCAGCGGTGATCATCGAAGTGCGCCTTGGGGTAAGGGTTGCGATGCGCGATCGCCTCGAACACCGCGCGCATGTTGCTGCGCAAGCCCTCGCCCACCTGCTCTTCGAGCGCCGCCGGGTCCGGGTAGAACGGCAGCCCCCGATAGAGCGTAATCAGCTCGGCGACATCAGCCGTGCGGCAGAGCGAGCGAAAGCGCTCGGCGAAAGGTCTTCCCTTCTCGGGCAAGCCGCTCAGGAGCAGGATGCGCGCCGCGTCGCTCACCGTCCAGCCGCTCGGATCCCACCCCGCGAGCGCCTTCCGCGCCGCGGCGAGATCCGCCTCGCTCAACGCAAGATCGGCCTTGCCGAGGCGCCGCGGCGCCATGCCGAGCGCGATGTCGAGCACCGCGTCCGCCGGGTCCTCCTCCAGCGCGGCGATCTGGCTCTCGAGCCAGGCGTTTTGCTCCTTGCCGAGCTGACGGAGCAGCCACCCGCGCAGCAGCGCTCTGGCGGTGTCGCTCATCGAATCTCCATCGGGCTTATCTGCGGGAGTCTGTTATTTTACGGCCGATCCCCATGAATCCGACGCTCGTCATCCTCGCCGTCGGGCTCTCGCCCGCGCTCGTCGGCGAGCACACGCCCAACCTGCGGCGGCTCGCCGCGCGCGGCGCGCTGCGGCCGCTCGACACCGTGACGCCGGCGGTGACCTGCACCGTGCAATCGACCCTCGTCACGGGGCTGCCGCCCAGCGGCCACGGCGCGGTCGCGAACGGCTGGTACTTCCGCGACCTGTCGGAGGTGTGGCTGTGGCGGCAGTCGAACCGGCTCATCGCCGGCGAGAAAATCTGGGACGCGGGCAAGGCGAGAAATCCCGCCTTCACCTGCGCCAAGATGTTCTGGTGGTACAACATGTACTCGAGCGCGGACTGGAGCGCGACCCCGCGCCCGATGTACCCGGCCGACGGGCGCAAGATCCCGGACCACTACGCGCAACCCTACGCCCTACACGACGAGCTCGACGCGACGCTCGGCCCGTTTCCGCTCTTCAAATTCTGGGGGCCGCTCACCGACATCAGCTCGAGCGAGTGGATCGCCAAGGCGACGCTGCACGTGATGCAGACACGCAACCCGACCCTCACCCTGACCTACCTGCCGCACCTCGATTACAACCTGCAGCGCCTCGGCCCCGATGCCTCGCATCCGCGCATCGAAGAGGACCTGAAGGAGGTCGACGCGGTGTGCGGCACGCTGATCGACTACGCCGCATCCAGTGGACGCGAGGTGATCGTCGTCTCCGAATACGGCATCACGCCGGTCACCGACGCGGTGCACATCAACCGCGCGCTGCGCCGCGCGGGGCTGGTCGCGGTGCGCCCGGAGGAGCACGGGCGCGAGATCCTCGATCCCGGCGCAAGCGCCGCGTTCGCGCTCGCCGACCACCAGGTCGCGCACGTCTACGTCAACGACCGCAAGCGCATCAACGAAGTGCGCGCGCTGCTGGAGGGGCTGGAGGGCGTCGAGCGCGTGCTGGATGAAGCCTCAAGCGCGACATCGGCCTCGATCACGAGCGCTCGGGCGAGCTGGTCGCGATCGCCCAGGCCGAGCGCTGGTTCAGCTACTACTACTGGCTCGACGACCGCGTCGCGCCGGATTTCGCGCGCACCGTCGACATCCACCGCAAGCCGGGCTACGACCCGGTCGAGCTGTTCGTCGATCCGGAGATCGACTTGCCGCTCGTCGCTACCGGCTGGCGCCTCGCGAAGCGCAAGCTCGGCTTTCGCACCCTGCTCGACGTCATCTCGGCCAAGGACACGGCGCTCGTGAAAGGCTCGCACGGCCGCCTCACCGACGACCCGCAGCACGGCCCGCTCGTCATCAGCTCGCGCGCCGACCGCCTGCCGGCGG
>JBFGLA010000328.1:0-2444 GCA_041576355.1 Burkholderiales bacterium | reverse complement strand
GCTCAGAAAACACGGAAGGGCGGCTAGATCGGCAGGCCCGACCGACACCCTTCCGTGCGACCGCGCCCTACCACCGCCAACACCGGGCTGCCTACTTGCGCGATTCGAGCGCCTTCTTGCGGATCGCGGAGAGGGTAGTGCTCGGTGTGATCGCGTCGGGATCGATTCGCAGCTCGAGGATCGCCGGCTTACCCGAGGTCAGGGCGCGCGCGAAAGCCGGCTCGAACTGCGCGGTCGTCTCGACGATCTCGCCGTGCCCGCCGAAGGCGCGCGCGTAGGCGGCGAAATCGGGGTTGCGCAGCTCGGTGCCCGAGACGCGCTCCGGATACTCGCGCTCCTGGTGCATGCGGATCGTGCCGTACATGCCGTTGTTCACGACCAGGGCAACGATCGGAGCGTCGTACTGGATCGCCGTGGCGAACTCCTGCCCGTTCATCAGGAAATCGCCGTCGCCGCAGACTGCAACGACGGTGCGCTCGGGGAGCGCAATCTTGGCCCCTACCGCGGCGGGCAGCCCGTAGCCCATCGAGCCGTTCGTCGCTCCGAGCTGGGTACCGAACCCCTTGTAGCGGAAATGGCGGTGCAGCCAGCTCGAGAAATTGCCCGCGCCGCCGGCGATGATCGTATCCTCCGGGAGCCGCTCGCTCAGCCACCGGATGAGGCTCCCGTATTGCAGCGATCCCGGCATCGGCCGCGGCTCGCTCCACTCGAGATAGTCCTTGTGCGCGGCCTCGGTCTGCCCGCGCCACTTCGCGCCGTCGAGCCGGATCCCCGCGAGCGCCTCGACAAATTGGGGGTAGCCCGAGTTGATCGGCAGCGTCGCAGCATAGACCCGCCCCAGCTCCTCGGCCCCGGCGTGCACGTGAACCAGCGCCTGCTTCGGCACCGGCACATCGAGCAGCGTGTAGGCGCTGGTGGTCATCTCGCCTAGCCGCGCGCCGATCACGAGCAGCACGTCCGCGTCCTTCACGCGCTGCGCGAGCTTGGGGTTGATGCCAATGCCGACATCGCCCGCGTAGCTTTCGCTGCGGTTGTCGAGCAGGTCCTGGCAGCGGAATGCGCAGCCCGCCGACAGGCCGGACGCCTCGATCCAGCGGCGCAACCCCTCGACCGCCTCGTGGGTCCAGCCGCCTCCGCCCAGGATCACGAACGGGCGCGCCGCGCCCGCGAGCAGCCGCTCGAGCGCCTTCATGTCCGCAGGAGCGGGCGCCGGCCGAACCGTTTTGTAGTGCGGCACGTCGGCTACGGCCCCTTGCGAGAACAGCATGTCCTCCGGTAAGGCGAGCAGCACCGGCCCTGGTCGTCCCGCGGTCGCGGTATGGAAGGCGTGGCTCACGTACTCCGGGATGCGCTCGACGCGATCGATCTGCGCCACCCACTTGGTGAGCGGGCCGTACATGCGCCGGTAGTCGACCTCCTGGAACGCCTCGCGCTCGACGAAGTCGTTCCCCACCTGGCCGACGAACACGATCATCGGCGTCGAATCCTGGAACGCGGTGTGCACACCGACCGCGCCGTTCGTGGCACCCGGCCCGCGGGTGACGAAGAGAATTCCCGGCTCGCCGGTGAGCTTGCCGTAGGCGTCCGCCATGTATGCCGCGCCGCCTTCCTGCCGGCAGATGATGTAGCGCAGCCGCTCGCGCACATCGTGCAAGCCGTCGAGCACGGGCAGGTAGCTCTCGCCGGGAACGCCGAAGGCGAGCTTCGCGCCGTGCCCTACGAGCGAATCGACGAGGATCTTTCCGCCGTGACGCACCTTCAGATCCTGTTTCATGGTTTAGCTCCTTCGAAAGCGCCGCGCAGGGCGGTGCAGCAGGCGTCGATCGCTGCGTTGGCGGAGTCGAGCACTCCGCCCATGAGCAGGAAACCGTGCACCATGTCCGGGTAGTTGCGATATTCGACCACGACACCCTCGCGCGCAAGGCGCTCGGCGTACGCGCGACCTTCGTCGACAAGCGGGTCATAGCCCGCCGTCAGCACGTAGGCGGGAGGCAGCCCGGAGAGACTCGCCGCGAGCAGCGGGGAGGCACGCCAGTCGGGCCAGTCTTCACCGCGCGGCAAGTAGTGGCCACGAAAGTACTCGATCGCCTTCCTCGTGAGCAGGTAGCCTTCGGCATTGCGCTCGTGAGAGGGAAATTCCGCTCGCTGGTCGGTCGCGGGGTAGACAAGCAGTTGAAACCGGATTGCCGGTCCCCTCTCGTCGCGCGCGGTGAGCGCCACCACGGTCGCAAGATTCCCTCCCGCGCTGTCTCCACCCACCGCGACGCGCGTCGGATCGACGTTGAGCACCGCGGCTTCGCGAGCGACGTAGTTCGTCGCCGCGACGCAATCTTCCACCGCCGCGGGAAACGGATGCTCCGGCGCAAGCCGGTAGTCGACCGAGAACACGGCGCAGCGCGCGCCATTGGCGAGGCTGCGGCACACGACGTCGTGGGTATCCAGGT
>JBFGLA010000327.1:0-2473 GCA_041576355.1 Burkholderiales bacterium | reverse complement strand
CGTGCCCTTCTTCGGCGTCAACGCCGCGACCATGCCGGGCCTTTCCCGGATTGCACGGATCGCCGGGGCGAAGGTGCTGCCTTGCCTGACGCGCATGCTGCCGGGCGGCGCGGGCTACGTGGTCACGATCGAGCCGGCCTGGGAGGATTTTCCGAGCGCGGATGCGGCGGCCGACACGCGGCGCATGAACGCGTACATCGAGCGCAAGGTGCTCGAAGCTCCCGAGCAGTACCTGTGGATGCACAAGCGCTTCAAGACCCGGCCACCGGGCGAAGCGCGGTTCTATTGAGGAGCTTGATGCTAGATTCGAGCCATGTTTGCTAACCCGACCGCGGACGAGATCAAAGCCCGGCTTGCGAGCGTGCGCAGCATCGCGGTGGTGGGCCTCTCGCCCAATCCGGCCCGGCCGAGCCACCGCATCGCGCGCCGGCTCAAGGAGTGGGGCTACCGCGTGATCCCGGTGCGCCCGGCGATCGTCGAGGTGCTCGGCGAGCGGGCGTACGCGAAGCTCTCGGATCTTCCCGAGAAGCCCGATCTCGTCAACGTCTTTCGCTCGGCGAAGGAAGTGGATCGTATCGTCGAGGAGTGCATCGCGCTCGGGCTGCCCGCGATCTGGATCCAGGAGGGAATCGTGAACGAGCCGGCGGCGCAGCGCGCGCGCGCGGCCGGGATGTTCGTCGTCATGGACCGCTGCATTTCGGTCGACTACCGCAGGCTCGTGGCGGCGGCATGACGCGTATCGCGTTCACCAAGATGCAGGGCGCGGGCAACGACTTCGTCGTGCTCGATGCGACCCGGGAGCCTTTCGCGCTCAGCGCCGCTCAGCTGCGCCGGCTCGCAGACCGGCACTTCGGCGTCGGCTGCGACCAGGTCCTCGTCGTCGAGCGCCCGACGCCGCAGGGCGCGAAGGCGGGCGCCGATTTCCGCTACCGGATCTTCAACGCCGACGGCGGCGAGGTCGAGCAATGCGGCAACGGGGCGCGCTGCTTCGTGCGCTATGTGAACGAGAGGGGCCTCACGACCAAGCGCGACATCCGGGCCGAAACGCTGGGCGGCCTCATCGCGCCTCGGCTCGACGAGGACGGCGAGGTCTCGGTCGACATGGGGCCGCCGGTTCTCGATCCCGCGCGGGTGCCGTTTATCGGCCGCGATCCCGGGCTCGTGCAGCGCATCGTCATCGCCGGGCGCGAGATCGAGATGGCGGTGCTCTCGATGGGCAACCCGCACGCGGTGCAGGTGGTGGCCGACGTCGACGCCGCACCGGTCGCGACCGAAGGGCCGATGATCGAGCGCCACGCGAGCTTTCCGCGGCGGGTCAATGCCGGCTATATGCAGGTGATCGGGCCCGGGCACATCCGCCTGCGCGTCTGGGAGCGCGGCGCGGGCGAAACGCTGTCCTGCGGCACCGGCGCTTGCGCGGCGGCGGTCTCGGGGATCCTCAGGGGCCTGCTCGAATCGCCGGTGCGCGTCGACACGCGCGGCGGCGCGTTGACCGTGGTTTGGTCGGGGGGCGACAATGCGGTCTGGATGAAAGGCCCCGCCGAAACGGTGTTCGACGGAACCATAGAACTGCCGGAGGACCCTTCGTGAGCGAAACGACGATTCCATGAAAACAGACGACGTCGCGCAGTTCCTGAGATCACAGCCGCAGTTCTTCGACGAGCATCCGGAGCTGCTCGAGTCGATCTACGTGCCGCACCCTTACGGCGGGCGCGCCATCCCGTTGTCCGAGCGCCAGATCCTGACGCTGCGCGAGAAGGTGAAGCTGCTCGAGAGCAAGCTCGGCGAGCTGATCCGCTTCGGCGAGGAGAACGATGTGCTGAGCGAGAAGGTGCATCGGCTCTCCTCCGCGCTGGTCGGCGCGCGCGATTTTCCGGCGCTGACGCAGTCGCTCTACTTCCATTTGCGCGAGGACTTCGCGGTCCCGCACGTGGTGCTCAGGGTCTGGGGCAAGTCGGTTCCGGTCGATTTCATCGAGGCGGAGGCGGTGAGCGAGGAGCAGAGGCGCTACGCGCAGTCGATCGGCGCGCCGCAATGCGGTCCTGCGGCGGGCAACCCGTGCCTCGACTGGTTTCGCGAGGCGGGGGAGCACGTGCGCTCGGTCGCGCTCGTTCCGCTCGGGCAAAGCGCGGTGTTCGGTATGCTCGCGCTCGGCAGCGAAGATCCGCAGCGCTTCTTCCCCGAGATGGGCACGCTCTACCTGCGCCGCATCGGCGAGCTTTGCGCGGCGGGTCTCTCGGCGCGCCTGTAGAGGCGGACGTGGCGCGCGGCCGCAGGCGGCCCGGAAGCGCGGCAGCGGCGCAGGAGCCCGCCGCGGCCCATCCCCAGCTCGCGCTGGTCGACGAATACCTCGACGCGCTCGCCCGGCAGCGCCGCCTGTCCCCGGTGTCGGTCGCGAATTACGCGCGCAGCCTGAAGCGGTTGCTCACGCTGCTCGGATCCGCTCGGCTGGAGACGCTCGACGCGGCGCAGG
>JBFGLA010000326.1:0-2503 GCA_041576355.1 Burkholderiales bacterium | reverse complement strand
CGACACCTGCGGCACCGGCGGCGACGCGGCGCATACCTTCAACGTCTCGACCTGCGCGGCGTTCGTCGCCGCCGCGGCGGGCGCGAGGGTGGCGAAGCACATGGGCCGCTCGGTGTCCTCGGCCTCGGGCAGCGCCGAGGTGCTGGAGGCGCTCGGGGCGCACATCGCGCTGGCGCCCGAGCAGACGGGCGAGGCGATCGACAAGCTGGGGATCGGCTTCATGTTTGCACCGGCGCACCATTCCGCTATGAAGTACGCGGCGCCAGTGCGGAAGGAGCTCGGCGTACGCACGCTCTTCAACATCCTCGGGCCGCTCACCAACCCGGCCGGCGCCAAGAACCAAGTGCTCGGCGTGTTCCATCCGGATCTGGTCGGGATCCAG
Organism: Burkholderiales bacterium; assembly: GCA_041576355.1. Taxonomy (GTDB): domain Bacteria; phylum Pseudomonadota; class Gammaproteobacteria; order Burkholderiales; family SG8-39; genus JAOUFA01. Next base: position 2,121 of record JBFGLA010000326.1, on the reverse strand, counting down.
GTGCGGGTGCTGCAGCGCCTGGGCTCGCGGCACGTCATGGTCGTCTACGGCGTGGACGGTCTCGACGAAATCTCGATCTCCGGCGAGACCCTGATCGGAGAGCTGGTCAACGGCGAGATCCTCGAATACGCGCTGCACCCCTCGCGTCTGGGCCTCGAGCTCTACGACCGACGCGCGATCCAGGTGAACACGGTCGACGAATCGAAGGCCATGATCCTCGCCGTGCTCGAAAACCAGAGCGGGCCAGCGCTCAATATCGTGCTCCTCAACGCGGGCGCCGCGATCTACGTCGCCGGGGTGGCGAAGACGCTGGAAGCGGGGATCGAGCGGGCGCGCAAGGTCATCGCGAGCGGCGAGGCGAAAGCGAAGCTCGATGAATTCGCCGCCTATACGCAGAAGATCAAGAAGGGTTGACGGTGTCGGATATCCTGCGGCGCATCCTTGCGACCAAGCGTGCCGAGGTCGCGAAGGCGAAGAGGAGCGTGCCGCAGCGCGAGCTCGAATCGCGCGCGCGGGCGGCGGCCGCGCCGCGCGATTTCGTCGCCGCGATGCGATCGAAAATCGACTCCGGGAAGCCGGCGGTCATCGCTGAGATAAAGCGCGCGAGCCCGTCGAAGGGAGTGCTGCGCGAGCATTTCGATCCGGCGGCGATCGCGCGCAGCTACGAGGCGGCGGGGGCGGCCTGCTTGTCGGTGCTGACCGACCGCGAGTACTTCCAGGGCGCGCCCGAGCACCTGCGTGCCGCGCGCGCGGCATGCGCGCTGCCGGTGCTGCGCAAGGACTTCATCGTCGACCCGTACCAGGTCTACGAGGCGCGCGAGATGGAGGCGGACTGCGTTCTCCTCATCGCGGCTGCGCTCGCGACGGATGAAATGCGCACCCTCGAGGCGCTCGCGCACTCGCTCGGCATGGCGGTGCTCGTGGAAGTGCACGACGGGACAGAGCTCGAGGCGGCCCTTACCCTGTCGACCCCGCTTATAGGGGTCAACAACCGGGACCTGCATAGCTTCGAGACTCGGCTCGAGACGACCCTCGGGCTCCTGCCGCGGATACCACCCGAGCGGACCGTCGTCACGGAGAGCGGAATTCTCGTCGCCAAGGACGTGACGCGCATGCGCGAGGCCGGGGTCGAAGCGTTCCTGGTCGGGGAAGCCTTCATGCGGGCTGCCGATCCGGGACGAGCGCTGCGTAGTCTGTTCGGAATGGGTCTATCTATTTGATATCAGATAATAAAGTGCAGTTTGTTGTAATAACGCAACACTATCTGCGAACGAGCGTTTAATTCCGCCCTCTGCCTTGCTGGTAAGAGCCCCGAATTGGCACAATCCGCATGGCTTCTCAGGAAACGAGAGGTTCGGGCGGACGGCCTCGGCTGTTCGGTCGTTCTAGTCAACTCCTTTACTAGGACTGGAGACATTGCATGCAAAAGAAACTGATGGCAGCCGCAGTGGCTGGCGCGCTCGCGATGCCGGGTGTGGCGCTCGCTCAGAACATCACGTTCAGCGGCTTTTTCAAGATGGGTGTGGAGAATATCAAGATCGGCCAACCGAGCGCGGCCCGCGCCGGCCTGCATGACAGCGAGTTGCGACTCACCGACAACTCTTCGCGTTGGATTATCAGTGCCAACGAAGATCTCGGCGGCGGCTTGCAGGCTATCGCGCAGCTCGATGTGCGTTTCTCCCCAGACAACGGGAACATCGCGGGTTCGGGTAACTCCTGGGTCGGTCTGCGCTCAAAACAGACGGGCACGCTGACCTTCGGCCGCCACGATCTGCACTACGGCAGGAGCCCGAGCGATCTGCCCAATAAGGCAGGCGCGCTGAAGGCGGCGGCGATTTCGATCATGGATCACATGCCGACGCCTGCCAGCGCGACGACGGTTGGCGCCGTTACGCCGATCGCGAACACGACCCGTACGCCGAACGTCATCAGGTGGGATTCGCCAAACTGGGGCGGCTTTACTCTGACGGCCGCGTACTCAACGAACGCAGGGGCTGCTTCCGAGGCTGATTTGGCCGACGCCGATCCGGGTGCTGGAACTGGCTCCGTGCGTAAGGGCTCTGCCTTCAACATTAACCCAGCCTACACGGACGGCAACTTCAAGGTCGTATATAGCCATTG
>JBFGLA010000325.1:0-2530 GCA_041576355.1 Burkholderiales bacterium | reverse complement strand
TCTCCGAACTCGACCGGCTGCGCTCACAACGCATGCTCGGGTTCGGCCTGCTCTATGGCGCGATAATCGCGCTGCTCGGCTACAACCTCATTCTTACCCTCGTGACTCGGGAGATCGGCTATTTCCTCTATGTGATGTTCATATCCACCGTCGGCCTGGCGCAGTTCTCGTACAACGGACTTGCATATCAGAATCTTTGGCCTGACGCGATTGCCTGGAACAACGTATGTCCCAACGCACTCGGTTTTGCCGCGATCATGTTTGCGGCGCTATTTACCCGCAACCTTCTTGCAGCCAGGTCGTACTCGGTTACATTGGACGTGGCGCTCATGCTGCTTGCCGCCTTTGCTCTCTTCTGGGCGATCGCAACAATCTGGTTTGCGAGTTACGCGACCGCCGCAAAAGTCTTTGCGTTGCTTGCTGTGGTGAGTGCCTCGACCATGTTGCTGACTGGTGCTGTCAGTGCATGGCAAGGATATCGGCCCGCGCGCTGGTTTCTTTTCGCTTGGACGGCGCTTCTCGCCGGGCTGGCGGGGCACGGTTTGCGGGGTATGGGAATCCTGCCCGCGAATTTCCTTACCGTTCACGGCGTCCAGATCGGCTCCTGGCTGGAGATGGTGCTCATCTCGATTGCGTTGGCGGATCGTCTGAACATCATGAAGCAGGAGAAATCGCAGGCCCAGGCATTGGCGCTGGAGGCATCGCAGCGCAGCGAGCGCGAGCTCGAGGGGATGGTCGAGCAGCGCGTGCAGGAACTGAACGACGTCAACCGCACTCTCGAGAAAGAAGTCGTGGAACGACGCAAGGCGGAGGAAGCGCTGTTACGATTGGTTCATCACGACGCGCTGACAGGGCTGCCCAACCGCGTGCTCCTGAGGGATCGCTTCCAAGTCGCGGCGGCGCACGCCAAGCGTGAAGACAGGTTCTTGGCCGTCCTGATGATCGACCTCGACGGATTCAAGCGGATCAACGATACCCTGGGTCACAGCGTCGGCGATGATCTGCTTGTGACGGTTGCCGATCGGCTGCGCGCCTGCGTACGCTCGGCTGATACGCTTGCACGTTTCGGCGGGGATGAGTTCGTCGTGTTGCTCGGTGGTCTGCGTGACGCAGGGGAGGCGGCGGTGGTCGCCGACAAGGTCATCGCGACACTCGCCGAGCCGCTGCTCGTGGCGGGGCAGCAGCTGCGGACGACTCCCAGCATCGGGATCAGCATCTACCCGCAGCAGGGGAACCCCGACTTTGATTCGGTCCTTAAGCGGGCGGACGTGGCGATGTACCGCGCCAAGGATGCGGGGGGCAACGACTACCGACTCTACTTGGAAGGTCGGTAAGCCTTTTGCCATGGCCTGTTGGCGGAGCCACTGCTTGATTCGGTTGCGGATTACCCTCGGGGTTGGCTTCGCTGCGCTGCTTGCCCTTACGAGCGTCAGCGCTGAAGAGGTTTCCTCCTCCCTCTGGCGCGGCAACTTCGCAATCGGTCGGCACGGTGCCGAGATGAGCCCGTGCTTCAGCGGCAGCCGCATCGAGATCGAGGACGCGACTACGAGCGGCCTGCTGACCGCGCTTTACCGCGAGCTGGCGTCACGGCCCGGCAAGCCGATCTTCGTCGAGTTCTCCGGCACGCGGGCGGCCGGGCGGGTGCGCGCGGAGGCGCTGCACCGCGCGAGCCGGGACGGCCCGGGCTGCCGCGAAAACGTCTCCGCGGTGCGGCTGGTCGCGCTCGGTACCGATCCGTTGTGGCGCCTCGAGTCGCGCGCCGAGGGTATGCGGCTGTACCAGGCAGGTGTGGGCGCGCCGCGCGAGTTTCCGGCGCGTGCCTTCGCGTCACGCGGCGCCGAGTTCGTGTACGAGGGCGCGAGCGCGAGCTCGGTGCTGAAGCTGAGGGTGATACCGGGCGCCTGCCGCGATCGGCTCTCGAACGCCTTCTTCGACCACGTTGCCGAAGTCGAGCTCGACGCGGAGCGCCTGAGCGGTTGCGCCTACTGGGGCGAGCTCGAGCGGCCGCTCAGTAGGCGACGTTGACGTTCTTCAGCTGCGTGTAGCTCATCAGCTCGTCGAGCGAATGCTCGCGGCCGATGCCGCTATCCTTGAAGCCGCCGAAGGGCGCGCCCTTGAAGCGCTTGCCGCCGTGGCCGTTGATCCAGACGTACCCCGCCTCGAGCGCATCGGCGAATTTCATCGCCGTGCCGATGTCGTTCGTCCACACGTTGGCGCATAGGCCGTACTCGACGCCGTTCGCCTCGCGCAGCACCTGATCGGGATCGCTCCAGCCGAGCACCGCCATGACCGGCCCGAAGATTTCCTCCTGCTCGATGCGCATGCCGTGGCGCACATCGACGAGGACGGTCGGCTCGATGAAGTAGCCGCGCCGCAGCGCCTCGCCCGGGGCGTGCTTGCCGCCGACGAGGATCCTCGCGCCTTCCTGAGTGCCGCCGCGGATGTAGCCCATCACGCGCTCGTAATGCTCGCGCGTGATGACCGGGCCCATCTGGGTGTCGCGCAGCTCGGCCAAGCCGACGCGGATCGC
>JBFGLA010000324.1:0-2555 GCA_041576355.1 Burkholderiales bacterium | reverse complement strand
GCATCATCGAGATCGTGTTCAAGTGCACGCGCGCGCTCGAGTACGCGAACCGAATGGGGATCACGCACCGGGACATCAAGCCCGCCAACATCCTGTACACCGGCGGCACCGACGTGAAGGTCACCGATTTCGGCGCCGCGCTCGTCGCCTCGGGCGAGGCGACGCAGGTTGCGGCGATCGGCTCGCCCGCGTACATGTCGCCGCAGCAGGTCAAGGACCATCCGCTCGACCACCGCACCGACATCTACTCGATGGGGGTGGTCATGTACCACCTGCTCACCGGCCGGCTGCCGTTCCAGGCAACGAACAATTTCAGCCTCATCTACCAGATCACCGCGGTCGCACCCGCCCCGCCCTCGTCGTACCGCCCCGAGGTTCCGTCCGCCGTGGAGCGCATCGTCGAGCGCGCGATGGCGAAGGAGCTCGACGAGCGCTATTCGCGCTGGGAGGACTTCTCTCTCGATCTGGCCGAAGTCTTCCGTGACAGCATGCAAAGCGCGGGGGTGCAGCAGTTCTCCGACTCCGACAAGTTCGAGTCCTTGCGCAAGCTCAGCTTCTTCGAGCACTTCTCGGACGCCGAGATATGGGAAGTGGCCCGCATGTCGAGCTGGCGCGCCGCGTCCGCCGGCGAGTTGCTGATGAAGGAAGGCGAGCCGGGGGATTTCTTCTGCATCCTTGCCGAGGGCCAGGTGAAGGTCACGCGCAAGGGCAAGCTGCTCAACATCCTGCGTCCCGGGGAACCCTTCGGCGAGATGGTCTACCTGGCCAAGACCGCGCACACCCGCGGCGCGGACGTCACGGTCGCGGCGGACGCAAAGATCGTGTCGGTCCCGACGCACGGACTGCGCCAGGCTTCCGATGCCTGCCGCCACAAGTTCGATCGCGCATTCATGGAAATCCTGGTCGGTCGTCTCGCGATGGCGAACATTCGTCTGTCCGGGGTTTAGGCCGCCGACTCAACGATCGCTCGCGATGGATCGGACGGAGCGCGAATCGATCGAAGCCGCCAGCACGCAGGCTCTCGGCCGCGCGGCGACGGCGCGATCGATCGTGCCGGTAAGCGGCGGATGCATCAACGCCTGCTACCGCGTCCGCGCGGACGGCGTCGAAATCTTCGTCAAGCTGAATTCCCCGCGCTTCGCCGACGCGTTCGCAGCCGAGGCCGATGGCCTTGCGGCGCTGCGCGAGGCGGGCATGCCGGCGCCCGAGCCGCTCGCTCACGGCGCGACCGCCACGCACGCGTTTCTCGCGCTGGAGCGGCTCGAGCTCGGCGGCTCGGGCGACTGGTCCGGGATGGGCCGCGCGCTCGCGGGTCTGCATCGCGCAGGCGGGCAAGAATTCGGCTGGCGCCGGGACAACTACATCGGCGCCACGCCGCAGCCGAACGGATGGCGCGGGGATTGGATCGAGTTCTGGCGCGACCGGCGTCTGGCGCCCCAGCTCGCGCTCGCCGAGGCGAACGGGTACGGCCGAGATCTGCGCGCAGACCTCGAGCGCCTCATGGACGGCTTGGGCTACTTTTTCTCGGCGTACCGGCCGGTGTCCTCGCTCCTGCACGGCGACTTATGGAGTGGCAATGCGGGATTTCTGGCGAACGGCGCGCCGGTGGTGTTCGATCCGGCGGTGTACCGCGGCGACCGGGAAGCGGATGTCGCGATGACCGAGCTCTTCGGCGGATTTCCGCAAGCGTTCTACGCGGCGTACCGCGAAGCGTGGCCGCTGGATCCGGGCTATACGGTGAGACGCGATCTATACAACATGTATCACGTCCTCAACCATCTGAATCTGTTCGGCGCCGGCTACCTCGGCCAGGCGCGCTCGCTCACGCGCCGGCTGCTCTCTGAAGTCTGATTGCGCGCTCAGGCGGCCTGCTTGACGCCTGCGGTTTCCAGCAGCTTCTGCAGTTCTCCGGACTGGTACATCTCGCGAATGATATCGGCGCCGCCGACGAACTCGCCCTTGACGTAGAGCTGCGGAATGGTGGGCCAGTTCGCGTAGCGCTTGATCCCTTCGCGAATGTCGGGGTTCTCGAGCACGTTGACGCTGAAGAAGTCCTTGACCCCGCTCGTTTGCAGCAGCTGCACGGCCGCCGCAGAGAAGCCGCACATCGGGAACTGGGGCGTGCCCTTCATGTAGAGCACCACCGGGTGCGTATCGACCTGCTGCTTGATGACCTGCTGAACGTCCATGACTGTCCTCTAAAAGTTGATCGATTTTGTCGGATTTTAGTCTGTGGCACCTGCAAGGTCAACGCGCGCACCACCGACTCGAACGATACCCGCGACGTCGCGCCAACTCGATGCGCCTTTCAAACCCGCCTTATCGAGCAGCCCCTGCACCGCCATGTCCTGGCCCATGCCGTGCTCGACCAGCAGCCGGCCGCCGGGATGCAGGTGATCGCGCGCCCCTGCAACGATTTCCCGGATCGCATCCAGCCCGTCGGGGCCGGAGACCAACGCTTCGCGCGGCTCGAACCGCAAATCGCCCTCATCGAGGTGCGGATCGCCGGCGGCAACGTAAGGCGGGTTCGATACGATGAGATCGAAACGCTCGCT
>JBFGLA010000323.1:0-2627 GCA_041576355.1 Burkholderiales bacterium | reverse complement strand
GTCGTCTTGCCATGGGTACCAGCGACTGCAAGTACCCACTTTCCGTGTAATACCTGCTCTGCAAGCCATTGCGGGCCGGAGACGTAGCGATGCCCGGCATCGAGGATGGCTTCCATGAGAGGATTTCCGCGCGCGACGACGTTCCCCACCACCCATACATCCGGCGCAATCGCCAATTGGTCGGCGCCGTAACCCTCGATCAGCTCGATTCCGAGCGCACGCAGCTGATCGCTCATCGGTGGGTAGACGTTGGCGTCGCACCCGGTCACGCGCCATCCGGCGGTCTTCGCGATGGCGGCAATGCCGCCCATGAACGTGCCGCAAACGCCAAGGATGTGCAGATGTCCGGCCATCGCCATGCCTAAAAAGGCGGCGATTGTACGCGACGCGAGATGCCTGGGCGGAGCCGTGTATCTCCTGCGATATCATCGCGCTTGGGCGCGGGCTGCTGCGCCGCACGGATGCAGGGATAACTCGAGCATGCGCAACCCCCGAGGTCGCCGATCTCCCTGGATCGCGCCCATGATCGAGGCGACGCAATGAGCCGCAAGAATGCGAGGCAGAACGGAATTCGCGCCCGCATCGCCGCCGCGGCCGCGCGCATCATGGCTGAAGATGGAATCGACGACTTCGCGCTCGCCAAGCGCAAGGCGGCGCGCCAGGTCGGCGCCGAAGACCAGCACTCGCTACCGGCGAACGACGAGATCGAGGTTGAACTGCGCGCCTACCGGGCGCTCTACCAGGCTGAGGAACACGCCGAGCGCACCGCCGAACTGAGGCGCATTGCGCTGGATGCGATGCAGGAGCTTAAGCGCTTCAACCCGTATTTGACCGGACCGGTGCTGGCGGGAATCGCGGGCAGGTACGCGGAGATCGACCTGCAGCTCTTTCCCGAAAGCGCGAAGGAGGTCGAGCTCTACCTGCTTGACCGCAATATTCCCTACACGTCGATCGAAGTCCGCCGCTATTCCGGCGACCGCGCGCGCGCCGTCGCGCTGCTCTCGCTCAACTGGCAGGGTGCACCGATCAAGCTCTCCGTATTCGACCCGCGGGACGAACGACTCGCGCTGAAAACATCGCAGGCGGGGCGCGTCATGGAGCGCGCCGGAATATCCGAGGTCGGCGCCCTGGTCGACGCCGACGAGTTGGCGGACGATGGCGCTCGGTCGGCGTGAGGCTCTCGTTCTCGGCGCGGTCGGCGTTGCGGCGGCCGCGACCGGATTCCTTGCCGGCCCTCTCCTACTGCAGTCGCGCACCGGTGCGGCAGACCTGCTCTCGGCGCGGTTTCCAGACCGAACCGGACGGGTCCGGGCTCTCAGTGAGTGGTCCGGCCAGGTTCTTGTGTGCAATTTCTGGGCAACCTGGTGCGCCCCCTGCATCGAGGAAATCCCCCTTCTCGTCTCGGTGCGGGAGGCTTTTCTTCACAAAGGTGTCGAAATTGTCGGGATTGGGGTAGATTCTGGCGATAAGATCGCGCAATTTACGAAAACGACACCGATCAGCTATCCGGTGCTGATCGCCGATGCGAGCGCCTTGGATCTGTTGCGGAAGTTGGGCAACGCCGCTGGCGGTCTGCCTTACACGGTGATCCTGAACCGTCGGGGCGCGATCGAGCATCGCAAGCTCGGGGCATTCAAAGGGACGGAGCTTCAAACCCTACTCTCCCGCACGCTCGCAGCCTGAGGTCGGAAGGAGCGTTACATCCCGGCAAATGGGGCGAAAATACGATAAGCTGCGTCGTTCTGCCGCGAAAATGAAGATAAGCTCCAATGCTGTGGATTGGGCCATCCTAGTGCTACACGGTCCCAACCTCAATCTGCTGGGGACCCGAGAGCCTGAAATCTATGGTCGGGAAACGCTCGGCGACATCGAGCGCAGGCTGCTCGACACGGCGCGGCGTGCTGGGGTTCGGCTCGACAGCTTTCAAAGCAATAACGAAGGAGCCTTGGTGGACCGGATTCAGAAGGCAGGCCAGGACCGGGTGCAGTTCATCGTCATCAATCCGGCCGCCTACACTCATACCAGCGTGGCCATGCGTGACGCACTGGCCTCGGTTCGCATACCGTTCGTCGAAGTACATCTTTCCAATATTCACGCGCGTGAGCCGTTCCGCCGCCAGTCGTATTTTTCCGATCTGGCGGTGGGAACGATTTGCGGCTTGGGCAGCCAGGGATATGACTTGGCCCTCGCCTACGCGCTGCAACGCAGGGCCGCGGGCGCAGCAAGTTAAGCGCCGCGCGGAAGGCCAGCGCGAGTCTCGCGCCGGCGGCCGACAAGGGGACCGATATGGATCTGCGCAAGCTGAAGAAGCTAATCGACCTCGTGCAGGAATCCGGAATCGCCGAAATCGAGATCACCGAGGGCGAAGAGAAGGTCAAGATCGTCAAAGGAGGGGGGGTCGTCACTCAGTCCGCCCCCTCGGCGTCCCCGCCCGTGCAGGCGCTGACAGCCGCCGCCTCCCCGGCCGCCGCACCCGCGCCCGCCGCCGCAGCGGAGCCGGAGCCCGGCCAGGGCGACCATGTCCTCAAATCGCCGATGGTCGGAACTTTCTACCGTTCGGCCTCGCCCGAAGCCAAGCCGTTCGTCGAGGTCGGACAGACCGTCAAGGAAGGGGAGACGGTGTGCAT
>JBFGLA010000322.1:0-2633 GCA_041576355.1 Burkholderiales bacterium | reverse complement strand
GGCCTCGTGCCGGGCGATGATCGAGGCCGCGGCCGGGCGGTTCGGCCGCATCGACATCCTCGTCAACAACGCCGGCACCGCGGTGCGCAAGCCGCCGCAGGACTACACGCTCGCCGACTGGAACCAGGTGATGGACAGCAACCTCACCAGCGCCTTCGTCTGCTCGCAGGCGGCGTATCCGCACCTCGTGCGCGCCGGCGGAGGCAAGATCGTCAACATCGGCTCGATGATGTCGATCTTCGGCGCGGCGTATGCGGTCGCCTACGGCGCGAGCAAGGGCGGCATCGTGCAGCTCACCAAGGGGCTCGCAAGCGCCTGGGCGAAGGACAACATCCAGGTGAACGCGGTGCTGCCGGGGTGGATCGACACCGACCTCACGCGCGCGGCGCGCGCCCAGGTCGCAGGACTCAACGAGCGTGTGCTCGCGCGCACCCCCGCGGGACGCTGGGGCGATCCTGCTGATTTCGAAGGCGTCGCTGTCTTCCTCGCGAGCGCCGCGTCCGACTTCGTCACCGGGGCGACGATCGCGGTCGACGGAGGCTACTCGGCCCAGGCTTAGCCGCAGTGAAGAAGATCAGCGGCCGCAGCGCGTTTCTCCGCCTCCTCGTCGACGAAGGCGTGACGCACCTGTTCGGCAATCCGGGCACGACCGAGCTGCCGATCATGGAAGTCGTTCCCGATTTCCCGCAATTGCGCTACGTCCTCGGTTTGCACGAGTCTGTGGTCGTCACGATGGCGGACGGCTATGCGCGCGCCTCGAACCGGCTTGCGGCGGCGAACGTGCACGTCGCCCCGGGGCTGGGAAACGCGATGGGCGCTCTGTACAACGCGAAGTTCTCGGGCTCGCCGATCATCCTCACCGCGGGCCAGCAGGAGCAAGGGCACGGGCTCGCCGAGCCGCTCCTCTACGCGCCGCTGGTTCCGGTCGCGACGCCCTTCGTCAAGTGGGCGGTCGAGGCGACGCGGGTCGAGGACCTGCCGCGGATCATCCGCCGCGCGGCCAAAGTGGCTCTCACGCCGCCCACCGGTCCCGTGTTCATTTCGCTGCCGGGCGACGTCCTCGAGGAGGAAGCGGAGCTCGACCTCAGCGCGCCGACGCGCATCGACTCGCGCACGCGGCCCTCGGACGAAGCACTTGCGCAACTCGCAGGGATGCTCCTCGCGGCGAAGAACCCGGTCATCCTCGCCGGGCACGAGCTGTCGATCCACGACGCCTTCGCCGAAGCCTCCGAGCTCGCGGAGCTCGTCGGCGCCGGCGTCTATCAGCAGACGATCCCCTACGCGGCGCAGTTCCCGACCGAGCACCGCGCCTACCTCGGCGCCCTCACGCGCAACCAGAAATCGGTGCGCGCCGCGCTCGAGCCATTCGACTTGCTCGTGTGCCTGGGCGCCGACCTGCTGCGCATGTCGGTGTACAGCCCGATCGATCCCCTGCCCGCGGGAATGCCCGTCATCCACATCAGCGAGCGCGACTGGGAGATCGGGAAGAACCATGCCACCGAGCTGGCGATCCACGCCAACGTCAAGGAAACGCTGCGTGCGCTGCTGCCGCTCGTACGGGCCAAGCGCAGCGCGGCTTCGGCCGCGGCCGCAGAGCGGCGGCTCGCCGCGCTCGCGCCGGGAAACTGGAGCGCGCAGCGTGAAAAGACGCGCCTCGGCGCGCTGGAGGCGGCCGAAGAGAAGCCGATCGATCCGCGCTACCTGATGCTGCGCATCGCGGAGACCTTGCCTAAAGACGCGATCGTCGTCGAGGAGGCGCTCACCTCGAGCACTGCGCTGCCTGCGTTGCTCGCGCAGCGCGACCCGAAAGGCTTCTACGGCCTGGCGAGCGGCGGGCTCGGATTCGCGCTTCCCGGCGCGATCGGCGTCAGCCTCGCGCTCCCGGGCCGGCCGCTGGCAGCGATCGTCGGCGACGGATCCGCGCTGTACGGCATACAGGCGCTGTGGACCGCGGCGCACCTCGAACTGCCGATCACCTACGTCATCACGCACAACCGCGGCTATCGCATCCTCAAGGAGCGGCTCGTCTCGATGCGCAAGACCGACCGCTTCCTCGGCATGGACATCCGCGACCCGGCAATCGATTACGTCGCGCTCGCGCAATCGATGGGGGTGCCGGGGCAGCGGATCGTCGATCCGCAAGACATCGCGCCGGCGCTGCGCGACGCGCTCGCAAGCGGCGGCCCGCGCCTGCTCGAGGTGATGGTGGCGGACGGCTTCGGCGGCTGAGCATTTTTCCCGCCCGCCGCGCAGTTCACAGTTTCTTGCAATTCGCGCGCCACAACCGTCATTTTTAATAACCCCTCGGCGACAAAGCGATTAACTTCAAGGCGGATCATCATCCGCGCTCGGACCGCAAGGAGGTCGCAGTGATAGCGCTCAGCTTGCAACGACTTTCGATCCGCGCCAAGCTCGCGGTGATACTCGGGGTCACGATCTTCGCGCTCGCCGCGACGCGAGCCTTTGGCCTGAGCCAGCTCGGCGCGTTCCTCGATCAGTTCAAGTCCTATACCGTGGCGCTCGAAACGGTGCAGCACTCCCTCCTCGCCGCGGGCAGCGCGGAGCGCGGGTTCGCAGCGCAGCTCGCCGCCGTGTACGCCTCTCGGCCCGATCCGGAGGCGGGGGGGGGGGGG
>JBFGLA010000321.1:0-2657 GCA_041576355.1 Burkholderiales bacterium | reverse complement strand
TACGACAACACCAACTCGCTGCACACCAACGCCTACGACGAGGCGATCACGACGCCGACCGAGGAATCGGTTCGGCGCGCGATGGCGGTCCAGCTCATCATCAATAAAGAGTGGGGACTGGCGAAGAACGAGAACCCGAACCAGGGCTCGTTCATCCTCGACGAGCTAACCGACCTGGTCGAGGAGGCGGTGCTCAAGGAATTCGAGGCGCTCTCGAGCCGCGGCGGCGTGCTCGGCGCGATGGAGACGGGGTACCAGCGCGGCAAGATCCAGGAGGAGTCGCTCCTCTACGAGCGCAGGAAGCACGACGGCTCGTATCCGATCGTCGGCGTGAACACCTTCCGCAACCCGCACGAGGATCCGGCGCCGCACAAGCTCGAGCTGATCCGTTCAACCGAGGAGGAGAAGCGCTCGCAGCTCAAGCGCCTGCGGGAGTTCCAGCACCGCCACGCGAGTCAGGCGCCGGCGATGATCGAGCGGCTCAAGCGGACGGTGATCGAGAACGGCAATGTCTTCGTTGTCCTGATGGACGCGGTGCGCGTGTGCTCGCTCGGTCAGATCACGAACGCGCTGTTCGAGGTCGGTGGGCAGTACAGAAGGAGCATGTGAGCTCCGCTACGGTAGCGCCTCGAATTTGCAGCCGACGTCGTTGCAGCAAGCGCGGTTGATCGTGCTGCAGCCGCCTTGCGGTCGCACCACGGATCCGAGCCGAGAACCGGGCTGCTGCCGATCAGCCTTCGCGCGCTCCGCGGAGTTCCATCAGCGCCGCTTCGATGCGACGCCAGGTCTTCGCCTGCGCGCTGTCGCCCGCGGCCTCGCATGCGACCGCTTTCTGGGCGGCTTCGGCGATTGCCTTGGGACCAAGCGCCTCGTACATCTCGCGTGCTTGTTCGGAAATGTCGGTTGCTTTCATGCGTCGGATCCTCCGCTCAGCGGTCGTTCCCTTTTATGTTGCCCGCGGATTGCCGGCAGTAGTTGATACGCATCAAACCAGACGCGCGGCGCCGTCTGCTGGCCGTCAAGTGCGACCAGCTGCGATCCACCGCATCGAAGAGAACGATCACCCCTGCAACAGAGGTGTCGCGTCGAGCCTCGACTCCTGCTCGATTTGAGCGGTGTTGCCGCGGTTTCCGCCCTGTGCCTTTGCGCGGTACATCCGATAATCCGCACGTGTAAGCAAGGTGCTGGCGTCGCGCCCGTCGCGCGGGTAAACACCGATGCCGACGCTCAACGTGAGGCGCAACGCGATGCCGTCTACGAGCAGGTGCCCCGCACACGAGCCGATCAGATCGTTCGCGATCCCGCGAGCGTCCTTGTCATGCGTCACGCCATCCAGGATCGCAGTGAATTCGTCGCCGCCGAGCCGCGCAAGCGTATCGCTTCGGCGCAAAGCGCGCGACATACGCGCCGCGATCTCGCACAGGGCCCGATCGCCGACGTCGTGGCCCCACGTGTCGTTGATGTCCTTGAATCGGTCGATATCGATGTAGAGCAGGGCGAAGCCGGTAGCGCGACGCTCGGCCGCGGCCAGCGCCTGCGTCAGCCGGTCCTGGAACAGGTTCCTGTTGGGCAGTCCGGTCAGCGTATCGTAGAACGCGAGCACGCTGAGCGACTCGGCGAGCTTGTGCGAGCTGAGGTCCTTCAGGAAGTGCACGGCGCCGCCCGCCGCGCCGTCCTCCCGAAGCGGGTAGATCGTCTCCTGGACGTGCACGATGGCGCCTTCGCTTGAGCGAAAGCACGACTCGCCGCGAGGACTCGCGCGTCGGTAGGCGTCCAGTTTCTGCCCGAGAAGGGCGCCGGCGCTCGTGCGCAGCAACGCTTCGAGGTGCGGGTTCGCGTATTCGATGCATCCGTCGGGCCGAGTGATGACCACCCCGACGGGAATGCAGCCGGCGATACTCGCAAGGCTGAGCTGCCGCCAATCCACCCGGTTTCCCCCGTAAGCGCCCGTCTCTAACGGGTTTCCCCACGACGCGCGAGAAGAAATGCTACTGGCGGTAACACAATTTTGCAACCGCCAGTAACCATTCCGGGCCGCGCTTGATGCTAACTTGCCGGGCGTGACTCTTGCCGATGAAAAACAAGGCTTTAGCAGACGTCTGCGCGACAGCCTGAAGCGCGCCAAGGCGGAGGCCGGGAGTTCTACCTTCGTCGCCCGGGAATTCAATCTGCGCTACCAGGGCTCGCCCGTCACCGCCCAGGCGGTGCGCAAGTGGCTCTCCGGAAAGTCGCTGCCGTCGCAGGACAAGATCCAGGCGCTCGCGCTGTGGCTTGAGGTTTCCCCGCATTGGCTGCGATTTGGGGAATCGGAGGGACGAGCCGGACGGCAAGCGGGAACGCTCAAGCAGGAACTGCCGGCTTATCGCGTGGACTCGGCTTGGGTCGCAAAGAAGTTCGATGGTCTCACCGACACGCACAAGAAGATGGTGATGGAGATACTCATCGCTTTGCTGCGGCTGGAGGGCAAGCGCTAGCGGTTAGCGTCATTACCTCAGAGCAATTGGCGCCCGTCCTATGTGCCAAGTTCGGCCGATCTTGTGTCAGAATCGGTTCAAGCAAGAATCTCCCCCGCGTACGGGGCAATCGGCACTTGGAGGAGGAGAAGATGTCGGAGAACCTTTCCGGCCTCGACACGTTCCCGAAACTGCTCATGCACC
>JBFGLA010000320.1:0-2658 GCA_041576355.1 Burkholderiales bacterium | reverse complement strand
TCTCGTGACCGCGATCAGCCCGACCCCCGCGGGGGAAGGCAAGACGACGACTACCGTCGGCCTGGGCGACGCGCTCAATCACATCGGCAAGAAGGCGGCGATCTGCCTACGCGAGCCTTCGCTCGGGCCGGTGTTCGGAGTCAAGGGCGGCGCCGCAGGCGGCGGCTACGCGCAGGTGGTGCCGATGGAGGACATCAACCTGCACTTCACGGGCGACTTCTCCGCGATCGGGCTGGCGAATAATCTTCTCGCCGCGCTGCTCGACAACCACATCCACCACGGCAACGCGCTCGGGATCGATCCGCGGCGTATCCAGTGGCGGCGCGTGATGGACATGAACGACCGTGCGCTACGGGACATCGTGGTGTCTCTGGGCGGCACCGCCAACGGCTACCCGCGCGAGGACGGTTTCGACATCGTGGTGGCCTCCGAAGTCATGGCGATCTTCTGCCTCGCGACCTCGCAGGAGGACCTGAAGACCCGCCTCGGCAACATCGTGGTCGGGTATACGCGCGAGCAGAAGCCGGTCACGGCGAAGGATCTCAACGCCCACGGCGCGATGACCGTGCTGCTCAAGGACGCCCTGGAGCCCAACCTGGTGCAGACGCTCGAGAACAACCCCGCGTTCATCCACGGCGGTCCGTTCGCCAACATCGCCCACGGCTGCAATTCGGTGATCGCGACGCGCACGGCGCTCAAGCTGGTCGACTACGTCGTGACCGAGGCCGGGTTCGGGGCCGACCTCGGCGCGGAAAAGTTCGTCGACATCAAATGCCGCAAGTCGGGCCTGCGACCCTCCGCGGCGGTGATCGTAGCGACGGTGCGCGCGATGAAATACCACGGCGGCGCGGACCTGAAGACGATCACGAAGGAAGACGTCGCCGCGCTCGAGCGCGGCATCGTCAACCTCGAGCGCCACGTCGAGAACGTGCAGAAGCACTACGGCATTCCGTGCGTGGTGTCGATCAACCGCTTTAATTCGGATACCCAGGCCGAGCTCGACCTCCTGCATTCGCGCATGAAGAAGATGGGAGTTCCGGTGGTGCTCGCGACGCACTGGTCGGACGGCGGCAAGGGCGCGGCGGACCTCGCCCGCGTCGTCGTCGACCTGTGCGACAAACCCTCGAAATTCAGCTTCGTTTACGAAGAGCAGGACTCGCTCTGGGACAAGATCGATAAGATCGCGAAGAAGATCTACCGCGCATCCGAAGTCACCGCGGACAGCAAGGTGCGCAACCAGATCAAGAAGCTGCAGGAGGACGGGTACGGAAAATTCCCGGTCTGCGTCGCGAAGACGCAGTACTCGTTTTCCACCGACGCGCAGCTGCGCGCCGCGCCGTCCAACCACGTGGTCAATATCCGCGAGGTGCGCCTGGCCGCGGGCGCGGAGTTCATCGTGATGATCTGCGGCGACATCATGACCATGCCGGGACTGCCCAAGGTGCCTTCGGCGGAGAAGATCGACCTGGTCGATGGCAAGGTCGTCGGCCTGTTCTAGTCCCCAGCCATTACCTCCCCATGGAAAACCTGACGACCGTCCTGCTCACCTTCCTGGGCAGCGCCGCCTTCGTGGTGATGGCCGGGATCGGACTCGCGCGCTTCGGCGACGAGCTCGCCGAGAAGACCGGCTGGGGCACACTGTGGGTGGGCACGCTTCTGGTCGGCATCGCCACGTCCCTCCCCGAGCTGACGGTGAATATTTCGGCGGTCTGGCTGGAAGACTCGCCCGGCCTCGCGCTCGGCAACGTGTTCGGCGCGAACATGCTGAACGTTTTCGTGCTCGGGATCGTGGCCTTGATCTTCGGGGCCCCGAAGATCTTCAGCAAGCAGGGCCGCGACACCGAGCTGCTGATCCTGGTCGGCATCGGCATGGTGGCCCTGGCCGGACTCGTGGCGGGTACGGGGGACGTCAAGCTCGGGCCGATGAGTCTCGGCGGGCTGCTCCTTCTCGCCGGTTATATCGGGGGCATGCGGGTGGTGTACACGGCGGGGCGCACCCACATGCAACTGGAAGACATTCCCGAGCCCACCGGAAGCGCGCGCAGCGCGTGGATCGGGTTCGGCATCTCGGTCGCGGTGGTGATCATCGCCGGCCGTTACCTCGCGGCGAGCGCGGATGCCCTGGCGGAGATCACCGGGATCGGCGCGAGCTTCATCGGCGTGCTGCTGGTGTCGATCGTGACCACGCTGCCGGAAGCGTCGGTGACGATCGCAGCGAGCCTGCGCCGCTCCTACGGCATCGTCCTCGGCAATGTGTTCGGCAGCTGCGCGTTCAACGTCTCGATCATCTTTTTCGCGGATTGGTTTCACACTTCCGGGCCGCTCCTGCGCGCGATGGAGGACGCTCACTTCGTGGCGGCTGCGGCCGCATTCCTCCTGATGAGCATGAGCTATGCGCTGCTCATGAGCTACAAGAACGGCACGATGAAGTGGACGCGGACATTCACCCCGATCATCCCGATTCTCTACGTCGGAGCGCTGTATGCGGTGTACACGCTCTCGCAGCGCTAGATGGCCGCGCGCTGCGGCGCAGCAGGCTTTGACCCCGGTTGCGCGAATTCTTGACCGCAATCAAGGCCCGAAGCGAGCGGTCATATCGAGAATGCGTCAGGTAGAGTCGAATGCGTCGAACAAGCGTCCCTCGATTGGGGCAAGCGC
>JBFGLA010000319.1:0-2688 GCA_041576355.1 Burkholderiales bacterium | reverse complement strand
CGATGCCGCGCTCGTGCTCGAGGCTCGCGATCAGCCAATCGATCGCGTGCAGGTCGGCCGCGCTTTCCACCTTGGGGAGCACGATGCCATCGACGCCCTGGCGCACGACCTCGACCAGGTCACCGTAGCAAAACGGAGTCGAGGCGGCATTCACCCGGGCGTAGCCGCGGCAGCGCCGCGGCGCGGCGAGCGCTTCGGCTACGGGTTTGCGCGCCGCCGGCTTCTCGGCGGCGGCGACCGAATCCTCCAGATCGAGGATCACCGCGTCGGCGCCCAGCGTCAGCGCTTTTTCTACGCGGCGCGGATGGTTGCCGGGTGCAAACAGGAAACTGCGATGTAGAGGCATGGTCTTGTCCTTGGTCCCACTCTCGGTTATTGCAGCGCAGGTTCCATGAGCTTACGCGAGTCCCAGCTCGGGTAGGGCAGCTGGCGCCTTGCCGTGGCGTGCTCTATCGGCCAGACGATTTCGATTCTGCCTTCGAGTATCTGCGTCAGCACGGGTTTGGCCGCGATCTGCGCACCCGTCGCGGGGTCCGCTTTGTAGCGGCCGAGCGGGGTTTCGGTGTCGAGCGCGGCGAACGCGGCGCGCAGTCTTTCCTGATCGAACGAGCCCGCCCGTACTGCCGCCGCCTCCATCAGCTTGCCGGCGGCATCGCCCTGCGCGGCGGCGAGCCCGGGCACCGCGCCCCAGCGCGAGCGATACGCGTGGACGAATTCGGCGTTGTTGAGCGTTGCGAGTCGCGCCTCGTAGGGCGAAATCCCGAGCGCGTGTTCCGCATCCTGCCCAAGCGCCTGGATGAAACCCGGCTGCGACGCGCCCTGCGCGACGAATAGCGGCGGCGCGTAGCCGAGGCGCCGGAAAGTCTTCACCATTTCCGCCGCCTCGCGCGCCGTGCCGAACGCGATCCACGCCTGCGCCCCGTCGGATCGAGCCCTCTCCGCAAGCGCGGAAAAGTCGCTCGTTCCCGCGGCGTACAGCTGCACGTCCGAGACCCGGAGGCCCAGGCCGAGCGCGAGTTGCCGCAGCCGCTCGGCCGGCTCGCGTGAGGGCGGGTCGTTGCGCGCCAGGATGAAAAGGCTGCGCAGGTTCTCGGCGCGCGCGAGCTCGAGCACGGGATCGCCGTAGCGCGCGTACGGCGCCGCCACCTGGAACATGTAGCGGTATCCCCGCTGCGCGGCGCGCCCGGCGCCCGTGGCGTTCAGGAGCACCCGCCGCGCGCGCTCGGCGACGGCGGCGGCGGTAAGCGTCGCCGCCGAGCCGTAAGGGCCGACCAGCAGCTGCGCGCCCTCCGCTTCGATCAGCTGCCGATAGATCTCGTGCGACGCCCTCGCCTGCGAGCGGTCGTCTACGAGCCGCAGCTCGACGGGGCGCCCCAACAGCCCGCCCGCCGCGTTCACCTCGTCGCGCCACAGCACGAGCGCGTTGCCATACTCGGCCGCGAGGTCGGCATACGATCCGCTCAGCGGCACCGCCGCGCCGACGATCACGGGTGGATCGCTCGCGCAGACCGCCGTCGCGGCGAGCGCGAGCAGCAGCGCCGCGTGTCGCATCAAGTCCCGGGCCGGTCGTCGACCGCGTGGCCGCGAAACGGAATCAGCATCGAGCGCTCGAAGGTCATGAACACCGTCCCGTCGGCCTTCTTGCCGGTCGTCTTTACGGTGACGATGCCATGCTTCGGGCGTGACCCCGACTCGCGCTTTTCGATCACCTCGGACTCGGCATAGATCGTGTCGCCGGCGAAGACGGGCGCGGTCAGGCGGACCTTGTCCCAGCCGAGATTGGCGACCGTCTTCTGGCTGACGTCGGACACGCTCATCCCGGTGACCATCGCGAGCGTCAAGCAGGAGTTCACGAGCGGGCGGCCGAACTCGGTGCTCGCTCCGTACGCCGCGTCGATGTGCAGCGGGTGCTGGTTCATGGTGAGGAGCGAGAACCAGATGTTGTCGGTTTCCGTGATGGTGCGCCCGGGACGGTGCTCGTACACGTCGCCTAGCTCGAAATCCTCGTAGTGCCGTCCCGCCGACTCGCGATAGCGCTTCGGCCCGATTTGCAGCGCGCGGCTGATCATCTTGACGTGCTCCTCTTGTCCTTTGCGACCGGATCGCAATGTCTTCTGTGCGAAAGTACGGTGTGCCAAAATCGGCGTCAAGGATCGCACGGTATCGGTTCGCTGACGATGACAGCTGTTTCCCCGCCAAATTTCCTCGAGCGCCTGGCGAAGGCGATCGGTCGTGCCCACGTCCTCTCGGAACCCGAGGATACAGCGCCCTACTTCACCGACTGGCGTAAGCAGTACAGCGCGCGCGCGGAGTCTGTCGCGCGGCCGGCGAGCGCCGAGGAGGTCGCGCAGGTCGTGGCGCTGTGCGCGCGCGAGGGGGTCGCGGTCGTTCCTCAGGGCGGCAACACCGGGCTGTGCGGGGGATCGGTGCCGACCGGCACCCGGCGGGAGATCGTCCTTTCCCTGTCGCGCTTGAACCGGATCCGCGAGGTCGATGCGCTCAACGACACGATCACGGTCGAGGCGGGCTGCGTGCTGGCGTCGATCCAGGCCGCCGCGCAAGCGGCCGGGCGGCTCTTCGCGTTGTCGCTGGGCGCCGAAGGGAGCTGCCAGATCGGCGGCAACCTTTCCACCAACGCTGGAGGCGTGAACGTGCTCCGCTACGGCAACGCGCGCGACCAGGTGCTCG
>JBFGLA010000318.1:0-2756 GCA_041576355.1 Burkholderiales bacterium | reverse complement strand
CGGCGAGGCCGCGCACCATCGAGGCGAGCACGAACGCGCAGAAGAACTCCAGATACGAGATCGGCGGCAGCAGCATGAACACGATGTTGCCCGTGATCTTGGACTGGATGAGGCTGGAAGAGCTGTTGGCGAAAGCGTTCTGCAGCACGCTCATCATGACCAGCCCGGGAACCAGGAACGACGTATAGGGGACGTTCTCGTAGACGCTGATGCGGCCGCCCAGCGCCTGCGCGAAGATGACGAGATAAAGCATCGAAGTCAGCACCGGCGCGGCGACGGTCTGGAAGCTCACCTTCCAGAACCGCAGCACCTCCTTGTAGAAAAGCGTCGTGAAGCGCGTCATGCGCGCCGTCCCATCACCCTGAGAAACACCTCCTCCAGGTCCGGCGGCTGCAGCTCGAACTCGGTGATCGAAAGGCCCGCGCGGCGCAGGTCGCCGAGCACGTTCTCGAGCTCGCCGTGGTCGCCGAGCCGCAGCGTCACGTGCGAGCCGTCTCTTGCGACCACGCGCGACGCAAGGGCACCGGGCAGCTCGCCCTCCAGCCCGAGGTGCAGGTACAGCCCGGAAAGGGTCGCAAGCAGGTTCTGCGTCGAGTCGAGGGCGACGATGCGCCCTTCCTTCAACATCGCGATGCGGCTGCACAGCGCCTCGGCTTCCTCGAGATAGTGCGTGGTCAGCACCACGGTGTGCCCGTCCCGGTTGAGCCGACGCACGAACTGCCACAGCCCCTGGCGCAGCTCCACGTCGACCCCGGCGGTGGGCTCGTCGAGCACGATCACCGGGGGCTTGTGTACGAGCGCCTGCGCGACCAGCACGCGGCGCTTCATTCCGCCCGAGAGCGCGCGCATGTTGACGTCGGCCTTGGCGGTGAGATCGAGGTGGTGCATCACCTCGTCGATCCAGGCGTCGCCGCCGCGGATGCCGAAGTAGCCGGCCTGGATGCGCAGCGTCTCGCGCACGCTGAAGAACGGGTCGAACACCAGCTCCTGCGGCACGACGCCGAGCAGGCGCCGCGCGCGGCGATAGTCGGCAATGACGTCGGCGCCCATGACCGCGGCGCTGCCCGAGTCCGCCCGCACGAGCCCGGCAATGATGCTGATGAGAGTGGTCTTGCCGGCGCCGTTCGGCCCCAGCAGCGCGAAGAATTCCCCTTCGGCGATCCGCAGGCTGACCCCGTCGAGTGCGCGCAGCGCGCCATAGCGCTTCGCCACGTCGCGAACTTCGATTGCGGCTGCGGTCATTGCAACGCGCCGCTGCGGCGCCGTTCGGGAAACGGCTTCAGGTTCGCGCCGGCGCCGAAGGCAGCAGCTCATCGACGCCGTACAAGCGCGCGATAGTGAGCAGGCCTTCCGGCAGGTTGGCGAACGAAACCTCGGATTCGTTGCGCTTCGCCTCCCTCATCCAGGCGAGCAGCACCGCGAGCAGCGACGAATCGAGCTCGGTGACCTCGCCCAGGTCGATCGTGCGCACTCCGGCGCGCAGCTCGTCGCTTCCTTGCCGCAGCACGCCCGTGACATTCGCGAGGGTGACGGGCCCGCTGACGATGATGCGCTGTCCTTCGCGGCGTATCACTTGTTCCCCGCCTCTGCCGCGGAACGCTCGAGCGACTTGTTCTTCGCCGCGAGGGTTCGCACGAGGCCGTCGATCCCCGAGTCGCGCGTCACGTTGGCGAATTCGGTGCGGTAGTTGATGACCAGGCTGATGCCGCCGATCCGTACGTCCCAGACCTTCCAGCCGGCGGGCGTCTTCTCCATGTCGTACTCGATCTGGACCGCTTGCGTGCCGGGCTGCAAGACGCGCACGTTGACCGTGACGTCGGTATCGGCGGGGTTCGCCCGCAGCGGCCGGTAGTCGAACCGCTTGTCCCAGTAGGTCGTGATCGAGCTGGCGTAGGTGCGCACGAGCAAGTTCTTGAATTCCTGGATCAGGACCTTCTTTTGCTCGGGGCTCGCCTTGTCCCAGTTGGTCGAGACCGCAAGCGCGGTCATGCGCGCGAAGTTGAAGTGAGGCAACATCTTCTCCTCCACGAGCGCAATCGCCTTTTGCCGGTCTCCGGCCTGGAGCTCCTTGTCCTGGGCGATGATGCCGAGCACCTCTTGCGTGACGGTCCTCACCAGCACATCGGGCGCCGTGTCGGCCGCGCCGGCGCAGAGCGCATGCAATCCCGCCCACAGCACGATGGCCCCGAATCCCACGGGGCGGAAGTGATCGCTAGTAGCCGTATGCATAGTGCTCGCCTCCGGATTCCGCGGCGCTGCCGACAACGACTTGCGGCGCCGCGCTCGAGAGTTTCTCGCGCGGCGGGCTGCCATCGTAGATCAGGCTGCGGCGCCGCTGCAGGTAGGCGTCGCGCAGAAACACGTACTTGTCGAGCGCCGCCTGCTCGAGCAGGCTGCTCGCGTCGAGCAGGTCCGCGCGCTGGCTCGTGACCCGAACCGCGATGGCGCTGTTGCGCTCGCGCACCACGGGATGCCGGCTCACGGGGTCGACGCTGAAGTCGAAGGCGAGCCCGACCGAATCGCGCAGCGTGCTGGGGCCGAGAAAGGGCCAGACGATGTACGGCCCGTCGCCGACTCCCCAGCGGCCGAAAGTCTGGCCGAAATCCTCGTTGTGCTTTTCCAGCCCGATCTCGCTCGCGATGTCGTGGATGCCGAACAGCCCGAACGTTGAATTGAACGCGAACCGCGCCCAGTCGGTCATCGTTTCCTCGGGCTTGCCCTGGATGAGGTTGTTGAACCCGATGAACAGGTCGGCG
>JBFGLA010000317.1:0-2778 GCA_041576355.1 Burkholderiales bacterium | reverse complement strand
CTGTTCGCCACGACGCGGCGCTTCCTCGACGATATGGGTCTGCGCAGCCTCACCGAGTTGCCTGCGCTGACCGAAATCGAAAGGATCATGGACCTTGTCGACACCACGCAAATCGAAGCGGCCGCTGCGACCGCCCCTGAAGAACAAGATTGAGGCGAGCGGGCCGCAGGAGCGCTCCGGACGTGCGCCGCGCGCGCGCGCGGAGGAAGGCGGCCGAGATCACCGGGATGGAGCCGAGCAGCGCAGCGGCCGCGCGGATGAACATGCCGAGGCGCACGGGCGCCGGCGCGACGGCCGCGGCAATGCGGCGCTTCGTCCCGATGCGCAGCAGTCGGCACCCGGGCGCGGCGCGGGTGCGGAGCGCGGTGCTCGCGGGCCCGCTCCCCGCGGCCAGGGCGGCGCGCGCAGTGCGCCCCCGACCCTCGCCGAGCCCGAGCGACTGCAAAAGGTGCTGGCCCAGGCCGGCGTCGCATCGCGACGCGAGATCGAGGAGATGGTCACCGCCGGGCGCATCTCGGTGAACGGACTGCCGGCTTCGCTCGGACAGAAGATCGGCCCGGGCGATCGCGTCAAGGTCAATGGCAAGCTCGTTCCGCTGCGCTTCACCCAGCGTCCGCCGCGGGTCCTGATCTATCACAAGCCCGAGGGCGAGATCGTGTCGCGCGACGACCCGGAAGGGCGGCCGACGGTGTTCGAGCGCCTGCCGATCCTGCGCCGCGGGCGCTGGCTTGCGGTGGGGCGGCTGGATTTCAATACCTCCGGCCTGCTGCTGTTTACCAACGACGGCGAGCTCGCCAACCGCATGATGCATCCGCGCTACGAACTCGACCGGGAGTATGCGGTGCGCCTGCTCGGCCAGCTCACGGACGAGCAGATCGCCTCGCTTACCGAGGGGATCCAGCTCGAGGACGGGCCGGCGCGCTTCAATACCCTGGCCGATGCCGGCGGCGAGGGCGTCAACCACTGGTACCGCGTGACCCTCAGCGAGGGTCGCAACCGCGAGGTGCGGCGGATGTTCGAGGCCGTCGGCCTGACCGTGAGCCGTCTGATGCGGGTGCGATACGGCCCGGTCGAGCTGCCGGCGCGGCTCAAACGCGGCATGTGGATGGAAATGCCCGAGGCCGACGCCTGCGCGCTGGCCGGCGTGGCGGCCCCACAGCGGCAGCAGGAGGCCCGCGACAAGCGCCCGCCGAAACTGCATCACACCACCCCCAGGCAGCGCTGAGACGTCTCGCCTCGATCGTCGACGCCGGGCCCGACCAGCGCATTGCGCGGGTTTGCCCGGCTCTCTGTTTTACCGCTATAATCCACAGGCTTTGATAGGCGGTTTTCCCGGAGCGGCGCAAGAATGCGCCAGCGGGCTTGCCCGTCGTCCGGTTGTGGCCAGCAGATGGAAGTCGGTGGCAGTGGTTGCAGGAATGGGCGTTTCGCCCATTTTTTGTTTGTGGCGCATCCCGAGCGGTGCGTTTTTCCGAGCGTGGATCGAGAGCATGCGTGCAGGGATCGAGAATCTGATCGAACAGGTGGTGAACGGACTGGGATACGAACTCGTGGACCTCGAGCTCTCGCCGAGAGGGCGTTTGTTGCGCGTGTTCATCGATATCGAGCGCGGCATCAACGTGGACGACTGCGCGACCGTAAGCAACCAGTTGACGCGCGTGTTCGAGGTCGAGAACGTCGACTACGATCGTCTGGAGGTGTCCTCGCCCGGTCTCGACCGCCCGCTCAAGAAGCTCGCCGACTTCGAACGCTTCAATGGCCAGGAGATCCAGTTGCGCCTGTCCCTGCCGGTCAATAACCAGCGAAATTTCGTCGGCGTGCTGGGCGGAGTGCGCGATGGCGCGGTCGTCCTCGCGACCGACAAGGGCGAACAGCTCTTTCCGTTCGACGATATCGAGAAGGCACGCCTTGTTCCCAAATTCTGAGACTGTGGATGTGGAGGTTTTTCCGAAATGAGCCGCGAGATCCTGCTGCTTGTTGATGCACTGGCGCGTGAAAAGAACGTCGCCAAGGACATCGTTTTCGCCGCGCTCGAGTCAGCGCTGGCTTCGGCGACCAAGAAGCGCATCCATGACGACGCCGACGTCGAGGTCATCATCGACCGCGAGACGGGCGACCATGTTTCCTACCGCCGCTGGCTGGTGATGCCCGACGAGGAGGTCACCAACGACGAGGGCGAGATGGGCATCATCGATGCCCGCGAAATCAATCCCGACATCGAGCTCGGCGAGTACATCCAGGAGCCGCTCGAACCGATCGACTTCGGCCGTATCGGCGCGCAGGCCGCCAAGCAGGTCATCCTGCAGCGGATCCGCGATGCCGAGCGCGAGCAGGTGCTCAACGACTTCCTCGAGCGCAAGGAATTCCTCGTCTCGGGCTCGATCAAGCGCATGGAGCGCGGCGCCGCGATCATCGAGGTCGGCCGCATGGAGGCGGTGATCCCGCGCGATCAGCAGATCCCGCGCGAAAACCTGCGTGTCGGCGACCGGGTGAAGTCCTTCCTGCTCAGGATCGACCGCGGCGCACGTGGCCCGCAGCTGATCCTGTCGCGCACCGCGCCCGAGTTCCTGATGAAGCTGTTCGAACTCGAGGTCCCGGAAATCGAGGACGGTCTGCTCGAGATCAAGGCTTGCGCCCGTGACCCCGGGCTGCGTGCCAAGATCGCGGTGAAGTCGAACGATCCGCGCATCGATCCGATCGGCACCTGCGTCGGCTTGCGTGGCTCGCGTGTCACCGCGGTGCGCAACGAGATCGGTGGCGAGCAGATCGACATCATCG
>JBFGLA010000316.1:0-2815 GCA_041576355.1 Burkholderiales bacterium | reverse complement strand
TTCGAGGTAGCGGCCCTCGGGATCGAACTCGCGGCTGCCGAAGCCCTTGATGACTTCATCGGGCGGTCGGCGGCTGTAGAGCGCGACCCCGCTATAGCCCTTCTTGTCGGCCAGCGCATATTGCGCCGTATAGCCCTTGGGCGCGTGCAGCGAGTGATCGATGTCGGCTTCCTGGGCCTTCATCTCTTGCAGGCACACGATATCCGCACGCTGCCGCGCGAGCCAGCCGAAGAGCCCTTTCTTCGCTGCCGAGCGAATGCCGTTGACGTTGAGCGTGATGATGCGCACGAGCGTGGCGGCGTTGCGCGAGGACTTTCGCCGAGCGCGGCCGGCGTGTACCGCGGGTAGCGCTAGGCCCCTGCGATACTGGACACGCCGCCGTGCGCGGCGGACCACTGCGCCGGGGCGTTGAGGAACTTCTCGACCTCCTCCAGCTGCGCCGCGCCCAGGTAGCGCTCGCGCTTCACCACCGCGAGCACGTCCCACCAGGTGGCGAGATGATGCAGTTTCACCTTCAGGTCGGCGAGCGTCTTCTGCGACTCCGGGAATATGCCGTAGTAGAAATTGACGAAGACGTGATCGACCACCGCGCCCGCATCGCGCAGCGCGCTGCAGAAGTTAATCTTCGAGCGCCCGTCGGTGGTCAGGTCTTCGACGAGGAGCGTACGCGCGCCCTCGAGGACGTCGCCCTCGATCTGGGCGTTGCGGCCGAAGCCCTTGGGCTTCTTGCGCACGTACTGCATCGGCAGCCCCAGCCGGTCGGCGATCCACGCCGCATACGGGATGCCCGCGGTCTCGCCTCCGGCGACCACGTCGAACTGCTCGTAGCCCACGTCGCGCGCGAGCGTCGCCACCGCAAAGTCGACCAGTTGCGAACGGATGCGCGGATAAAAAATCAACTTCCGGCAGTCGATATACACCGGGCTCGCCCAGCCGGAGGTGAAGATGAACGGCTTGCCCTCCGAGAAGAGCACCGCCTTCACCTCGAGCAGCATCCGGGCGGTGGTATCGGCGATGAACGCCTTGTCGGCTGCGTGCATGAGGCGGAATCGGAAGCGGAAGCGCGCGGTGCGCGGGATTCTAACCGATGTCGCCGGGGCGACGCGGCGGCAGGCTAAAATCCGGGGCAACGCAATCCCGGTGGAGATCATGATGGCTTGGGGTTCGAATTCGCGCTGGAAAGCCGTCCCGGCATTCGCGCTTGGCGGGGCGCTCGCGCTGGCGCCGCTCGTCGCCGCGGCGCAAGGCCAGACGGCGCATACCTACCGCTGCGTCGGCAAGGACGGGAAGAAGTATTACGGCCAGACGCTGCCGCGGGAGTGCATCGGCGAGCCGGTCGAGCTACTCAACTCGCGCGGTATGGTCGTGCGGCGAATCGACGCGCGGGCGGAAGCCGAAGCACGCGCCGCCAAGGAGGCCGAGGACAAACGAAAGGCGGAAGCAGCCGCCGTCGCGAAAGAGGAGGAACGACGCAGGCGGGCGCTGCTCGCCACATACACCAGCGAGCAGGATATCGAGTACGCCCGCAACCGTTCGCTCGAGGAAAATCGCACCGCCGTACAGAACATCGAAAACCGCATCGCGCAAATCCGCAAGCAACAGGAGCGCTACACCAAGGAGCTGGAGTTCTACTCCGGGAAGAACAAGCCGCCGGCCAAGCTCGAGCAGGACATCAAGGGCGCCGAACACGACCTCAAGCTTCAGCGCGACCTGCTCGAAGCGAAGAAAAAAGAAGTCGAGACGATCAACGCCAGATACGATGAGGAAAGGCAGCGCTTCCTCGAGCTGACGCGCCCGAGGTAGGGCGGCGGCGCTAACTCAGCTTGCGGCGCAGGATCTCGGTCACTTGCGCCGGATTCGCCTTGCCCTTGGACGCCCTCATCACCTGGCCTACGAGCGAGTTGAACGCTTTTTCCTTGCCGGAGCGGTAGTCGTCGACCTGCTTCGCGTTCGCAGCGAGGACCTCGTCGACGATTCTCTCGATCGCGCCGGAATCCGAGATCTGCCTGAGGCCGCGGGCTTCGATGATCGCATCCGCGTCGCCTTCACCCGCCCACATGGCCTCGAATATGTCCTTCGCGATCTTGTTCGAGATCGTTCCGTCGCGAACGCGTTGCAGGAGGCGCGCGAGGGCACTCGGGTTCAGCGGAGAGGCGGCGATCTCGATCGCGGTGCGGTTGAGCGCGCCGGCGAGCTCGCCCATCACCCAATTGGCGGCGAGCTTCGCTTCGCCGTCGAGTCCGGAGGCCACGGCTTCGAAATATTCCGCCAGCTCTCGCGACTGGGTGAGCGCCATCGCATCGTAATCGGATAGCCCCCAGTCCGCGCGATAGCGCCGGCGCTTCGCCTCCGGCAGCTCCGGAAGATTGGCCCGCGCGGTCTCGATCCATTGCGGGTCGATCGCGAGCGGCGGCAGATCGGGATCGGGAAAGTAGCGGTAGTCGTGCGCCTCCTCCTTAGAGCGCATCGAGCGCGTTTCGTCGCGCTCGGGATCGTAGAGCCGCGTTTCCTGATCGATCCGGCCGCCGTCCTCGAGAATCCCGACCTGGCGCCGCGCCTCGTATTCGATCGCGCGCTCGAGAAAGCGGAACGAATTGAGGTTCTTGATCTCGCAGCGCGTGCCCAGCTTGGAATCTCCCGCGCGCCGTACCGAGACATTGGCGTCGCAGCGGAATGACCCCTCCTGCATGTTGCCGTCGCAGATCCCGATCCAGCGCACCAGCGTGTGCAGCGCGCGTGCGTAGGCGACCGCCTCCTCGGCGCCGCGCAGATCGGGTTCGGTCACGATCTCGAGCAGCGGCGTGCCGGCGCGGTT
>JBFGLA010000315.1:0-2955 GCA_041576355.1 Burkholderiales bacterium | reverse complement strand
TCGATGCCGTGTACGGCACCGCGCCCGAGCCCGCATCCTCGTGCGCGGGCAGGATCCGGGCGAAGGCCTCGTTGACCCAGGCGACGATCCCCGCCTGCGAGCGGAAGTTGGCCGCCAGCCGCGCGCGCTCGAGCACGACTTCGCCCAGGCGCCCGCTCTTCCAGGTTTTCAGGAACTCGCCGACCTCGGCCTCGCGAAAGCGGTAGATCGACTGCATCGGGTCGCCAACGGCGAACACCGTGCGTCCGTCGCCCGCCTCCCAGCCGGCGGTGAGCTTGGCGATCAGCTCGTACTGGGTGATCGAGGTGTCCTGGAACTCGTCGACGAGCAGATGACGGACCTTGTAATCGAGCGCGAGCGCGAGGTCGGTGGGCATGTCCTCCTCCCCCAGCGCCGCGAGCGCGCCCTGCGCGACCTCGGCGAAGTCGACCTGCCCGCGCGACTGGAAGACAACCTTCAGCTGCGCGAGCGCGTGCGGCAGGAGGCTTGCGATCGCATCGAGCATCTCCCACTGCGCCTCCGAATACCGCGCCGGCGGCAGGCGCCTCAGGTCGGCGAGCGCCTCGCGGAAGTCTTCGTCCAGCGAGCCGAAGAGCGCGGCGGCGCGATCCTTCCACGGCGCGCCTCCGATGCCGGCCGGAAATCCCTGCCGCTTGTCGAGCGCGGCGCGATGCGCGTCCTTCTGGGTGAGGAGGATCGCGGCGAGCGCCGACCAGCTCTTGGCGTCGTCGGTGAACTCGCCGAGACCGAGGTTGGCGAAAGCGTAGCCGGCGATCGCGGCAAACTCGTTGCGCTTCGCCGCAGGCACGAGCCGGCGCGCGCGCTCGAGCGCCTCCTTGCGCACGTTCGCGAGCGCCGCCTCGAGCCCGGCGCGGTCGATGTGCTTCAGGTGTCGGACCCAGTGGTCGCGCTTTTCGAGCATCCCCGCGAGCAGCGACTCGATGCGGCCGACATCGTTATCGAGGTGCGAGAGCAGCCGCTCGACGTCGCGCGCCGCCGCTTGATCGGTTTCGACCAGCTCGAGCGTTGCGCGCGCGGCCTCGAGGTAGAGGTCGGACGCGTCCTCGATCGTTTCGGGCGGGGCGCCGAAGCGCGACAGGAGCGGCATCTGGCGCGTGAGCGCGGCGCACAGCGCGTCGATCGTCTGGATGCGCAGCCGCGCAGGATTAGCCGCCAGCTCCCAGCGGTCCCTGGCTTTCCCTTCGGCGAGCGCGGCGAGCACACGCTCGCGCATCTCGCCCGCGGCCTTGCGGGTGAAGGTGATCGCGACAATCTCCTCCGGGTGCTCGACGGTGGCGAGCAGGACGAGGAAGCGCTTGATGAGCAGATCGGTCTTGCCCGATCCGGCGGGCGCCTGGACGATGAACGAGCGCGCGGGGTCTAGGGCGCGGGTGCGGGCAGCCTCATCCGGCGGCGGGCTCCCGGCGTGGGCGGATTGCGTTCTTTTCGAGAGTGTCATGCCGGGTCTCCGCCAGCGCCGTATCATGGCTGTCCGAGCCGGTCATGACAACCCGCGCGATCCCCACCGACACCATGCCCGCGCTCGAGGCGGAGCTTGCCGGCGGCGGAACCTGGCGCCTGGCTGCGGAGCATGCGCAGACCCTCGAGCTGCTTGTCTTCTACCGCGGCCTGCACTGCCCAATTTGCCGCAGCTGGATCGCCGGGCTGGAGCGGCTGCTGCCCGAAATCGAAACGCGCGGCGTGTCGGTGATCGCGCTCTCTTGCGATCCGCGCGACTATGCCGAGCGGGCGAAGCGCGACTGGGGCCTCGCGCGGCTGCGCGTGGGCTACGCGCTCGACCACGAGGACGCGCGCAAGGCCGGGCTCTATCTCTCCGAGGGCCGCGGCCGGCACGTATCGTCGGGGATCGAGGAGCCGCGCGTGTTCGTCGAGCCGGGCGTGCTCGCGGTAAGGCCCGACGGCACGCTCTACATGGCCTGGGTGCAGTCGACGCCCTACGCGCCGCCGAACCTGATGGAGATCCTCGCCGCGATCGACAACATGATCGTGCGCGGCCTGCCCGCGCCGCGCGGCGCGGCTTAGATCCTAAAGCTTGACGCCGAGCGCGGGCTCGATGCTGCCGCCGTTAAGCAGGCAAACGTTGGCCACTTTGGCGGCGAAGTTCTTCGGCTGCTGGCCGAGCTCGCGGTACGCGGCTTCGACGATGCGGCGCGCCATTTCCTGTCCGTCTTCACTGTGGACCTCGTACATGTCGGGCAGCATCATCTCGGTCTTGTCGCGCGCCACGCCGTGCTTGGCGAGTGTCGCGGCGACGAGCGCAAGGTCGGCGTAGGCATAGCACTCCTCCGGCGACGCCGCGCGCGGCTCGGCATGCGCCGAAACAGCGGCGAAGAATAGTCCCGCAAACAGCAGCTTCGCTTTCATGGCCGGCCTTTCCAGGGGCTAGTGGCTACGGTTCCAACGTTACCGCGCGCCGCGCCAGGGGTATCGGGCGAGGAGGCGCAGAAAACGACCGCAATTCGGCCCGCTGCCGTAGGCGCCATTCCGCCCGCTCAGTAGTTCTCGCGCTGGTAGATGACGCTGTTCCTCTGCAAGCCGAATACGCCGAAAGTGGCGCGCGCGCTCGGCTTGTCGTCGTAGGCCGTATTCGCGTTGCTGTCGGGGTCGGAGGCGTCGTCCCAGCGCCCGAGCAGGTAGGTAAGCCCCCCGTTCGCCGCCGGCACGTAGCTTCCCGGGTTGCAGTAGCTGCCGCCCGCCGAGCCGAGATTGACAGTGAGCCGCACGCTGCCGTTGTTGCCCGCGCCCGGAGCGCTGAGCGTAATCGTTCCGGTTCCCGAAGCGATCGGCACGCTCGCCGCGTTGACCGCCGTCTCGCATGCCGTGAGGTTCGAAGGCGGGTTGAAGTCGAGCGCGATCGCCGCGCGCGGCAGCGCGGTGCAGCTATCGAGCGTGTTGTTCGCGAAGTCGATGCCGTTCCAGTACTGCGCCTGCACC
>JBFGLA010000314.1:0-3018 GCA_041576355.1 Burkholderiales bacterium | reverse complement strand
GGTCGTCGTGAGCGTGACGGTGTCGCTAGCATCCGGTCCGACCTGAAAGGCGAGCGAGCCGGCATCACCGCCGAGGATGGCGAGGCCGTTGAACTTGGTGTTCGCGAGCACGCGAGTAATTTCCCCGCCGAGCTGCTGGAATTCGGCGTTGAGGTTGGCGCGATCGGAGGCGCCGTTGGTCGGGTTCGCCGACTGGACCGACAGCTCGCGCATGCGCTGCAGCATGTCGGTGACTTTCGCCAGCGCGCCTTCGCCGGTCTGCGAGAGCGAAATCGCGTCGTTCGCGTTGCGGATCGCCACGTTCATGCCGCGAACGCGGGTTTGCATCCGCTCGGCGATGGCGAGGCCGGCGGGATCGTCCTTGGCGCTGTTGACGCGCAGGCCCGAGGACAGGCGCTGGACCGCCGTGCCGAGGCCGGACTCGGAGACGGAGAGGTTGCGCGCGGCGTTGAGCGAGTAGAGGTTTGTATACACTGCGGATGGCATTTCAATTCTCCTATCGAGGTTAAGGTTTCGCCCGGCAGGCCCTTCAAGACCCGGGGGGCGAGAATCGCTTGTCCCCGTACCCCTCGCGGGGACCCGGCCACTTCGGCCCTTGTCACCTGGACTAGAACCTCCGTTCCAGACCTTATCGGCGCGCTTCGCGCTTGACTTTAGGCTCCCCCAGCAGGCGGCAAGCGCCGGCAGCCCTCGAACCCGCCCAAGGATAGGGGTCGAAATCGTCAAGCAATGTCCGGATCAGGCAGGGGCGAAGGGCTTAATTCTCGGGACCGGGGCGCGCGCCGCGCGGCCGGCTCAACGCCCAAGTCATTGAACGGCCGGGATTCGCGGCGTGGGCCTGCCGGTCTTCTCGTCGCCGCGTGTAGCAAGTCTTCCTACGCGTTCCGATCGCGCGTCCTACACGCGAATCAGCGCACTTCGGATTCAAGTTCATTCGGCTTTCGCCGAGCATGCGCCCACGTTGCATGAGGCACCGAACCGTTGCGAACCGAACTCAACTGAGGAATCCAGGAGCCAACATGACTACCGTCACATCGACCGAGACCCCGAAGGGCAAGCTGCTCGAGGAGATCCGCGAGACGAATCTCGCCTACTTGATGCTCGCCCAGCACATGATCCGCGAAGACCGGGCCGAAGCGCTGTACCGGCTCGGAATCAGCGGCGAGCTGGCCGACCTGCTCGCTTCGCTCACCCCCGGCCAGCTGCTCAAGATCGCGGCCGGCAACCTCCTTATGTGCCGCCTGCGCTTCGACGAGCAGATCGTATGGGATCTGCTCACGGGGCACAGCCGCGACCGCTCCGCGGGTGCGGTGCACGCACGGATCCTGATGGCCGGCAAGCTCGCGGAGGTCGTATGACCGCCCGCGCCAAAAGTATCGTTGGCGACGCGCGCGAAGTCGAGCGCGCCGCCGAGCTGATCCGGCTCGGCGCCCGCCTGCAGCTGCTCGAGTCCGAGATCAACCTGTCGCGCGAACGGCTGCTGCGCCTATATAAGGAGATCCAGCAGAAGTCCCCGCCCAAGGGAATGCTGCCCTTCTCCACAGACTGGTACGCGTCCTGGCAGCCCAACATCCACGCCTCGCTGTACGCCAACATCCACGAGTACCTGGACAAGTCGAGCGACCTGGAGCAGATCGACGTCATCATCCGGGCCTATCGCCTGTACCTGGAGCAGGCCGGGGCCTGCGGCCTTGAGCCGGTCCTGTCGCTCACCCGCGCCTGGCGCCTGGTGAAGTTCATCAATGCCGGAATGATGTGCCTCACGCCCTGCACGAAGTGCGGGGGGCGTTTTGTCATGGACTCGGGCGACCTGCGCAATAACTACGTGTGCGGCCTGTGCCACATGCCGGCACGCGCCGGCAAGACCGCGGCGCGCAGCACCGAGGCGGCGCTCGCCGCAGCATGAGTCCGCGCCGGGGCACGAAGAACTCAAGAAATGCCACGCCGCGCCGAAATCCCTATCACGGGGCCGGCTTTTGCCAGGCCGCGACGGGACTCTAATCGGGGTGGGGTGCAACGGTGCTTGTCATTGTCGGTTACATCGTGGTTGTCGCTTCCGTGTTCGGCGGATTCGCGCTCGCCGGGGGCCACCTGGGAGCGATGTTTCAGCCGCTCGAGTTCCTGATCATCGGCGGCGCCGCGCTCGGCGCCTTCATCACCGGGAATTCGGGCAAGGTCCTGAAGGCGACGCTGCGCACGTTGCCGAGCGTCCTGAAGAGCTCCAAGCACACCAAGGAGCGCTACCTCTCGTTGATGGCGCTGCTGTTCGGGATTCTGACCAAAATTCGCAAGGAAGGCTCGATGTCGATCGAGCGCGACATCGAAGCGCCGCACGAAAGCCCGCTCTTTTCGCAGTATCCCGACATCGTGGGGGACCACCACCTGGTCGAATTCATCACCGACTACCTGCGCCTCATGGTGAGCGGCAAGCTGAATCCGATGGAAATCGAGAACCTGATGATCAACGAGATCGAGACCCACCACCAGGAGGGTCACGTCGCGGTGTCGGCGGTCCAGAAGGTGGGCGACGGCCTGCCCGCGTTCGGCATCGTCGCCGCGGTGATGGGCGTCGTGCATACCATGGCCTCGGTCGGACTGCCACCTTCCGAGCTGGGGCAGATGATTGCGCACGCGCTGGTCGGGACGTTCCTCGGCATCCTGCTCGCTTACGGCTTCGTAAGCCCGCTCGCCGGCGTGCTCGAGCAAAAGCTCGCCGAATCGACCAAGCAGTTCGAGTGCGTCAAGGTCACGCTGCTCGCGAACCTGAACGGCTACGCGCCGACGATCTCGGTCGAATTCGGCCGCAAGGTGCTCTTCTCCACCGAGCGCCCGAGCTTCAGCGAGCTCGAGGGGCACGTCAAGCAGTCCAAGGCGCGTGCGCGCTGAGGAGACCGGACGATGGACAAGACCCCTGCCCAGCCGATCATCGTCGTGCGCCGCGTGAAAAAAGGCGGGCACGGGCACCACGGCGGCGCGTGGAAGATCGCGTACGCGGACTTCGTGACGGCGATGATGGCC
>JBFGLA010000313.1:0-3054 GCA_041576355.1 Burkholderiales bacterium | reverse complement strand
GGGTCGAAGAGCCGCGAGGCGGAAGCGGAATTTGCCGCGATCGACGCTGCGTTCGGGCGCCTGCTCGGCCGTCTCGCCGGCACCGAGTCGATCGTGCTGATGACCGCCGATCACGGTTTCATCGACAGCGCGCCCGCGGAATCGATCGAGCTGCACGATTGCCCCGGCCTGCAGGCGCTGCTTCGCTTTCCCCTGTGCGGCGAGCGGCGCGCAGCATACTGCCACGTTCAGGAAGGACGCGTCGCCGAATTCATGGCGCGGGCGGCGGATTGGCTGGACGGACGGGCGGACGTGCGCGCGAGCCGCGAGCTGGTCGAGGAGGGCTGGTTCGGATCGGGCAATCCGCACCCGCGCCTGGCCGAGCGCGTCGGCGATGTCACGCTCGTCATGCGCGGACACCAAACCATCAAGGACTGGGTGCCGGGCGAATCGCGGCACCTGCACATCGGCAACCACGGCGGCACGAGCGAGGATGAGATGCTGATCCCGCTCGTGGTCGCGCGGACGTGAACCCAAGGAGCGGACGATGAAAGCGAAGGTCAACGGCATCGAGATGCACTACGAGATCCACGGCAAGGAGGGCGCACCCTGGCTGACGCTCAGCCACTCGCTTGCGTGCAGCGTTCGCATGTGGGACGAGCAGATCGCGACGTTCAAGGACCGCTACCGGGTGCTCGCCTTCGACACCCGCGGCCACGGCGCATCCACGGCGCCCGCCGGCGCCTACACGCTCGAGCTCCTCGCCGACGATCTGCGCGCCCTGCTCAAGCATGCGGGAATCGAGCGCACGCACTTCGTCGGCCTTTCGATGGGGGGCATGATCGGGCAGACCTTCGCGCTCAAGTACCCCGGCGTGCTTACGAGCCTGGTGCTTGCCGACACGACCAGCCGCTACCCGGCAGAGGCTGCACCGCTTTGGGCCGAGCGCATAAAGACCGCCGAGGAGCGCGGCATGCAGCCCCTCGTCCAGCCCACGCTCGAGCGCTGGTTCACCGAGGGCTTTCGCAAAGCGCGCCCGGAAGTGGTCGCGCGTGTCGGCCAGCTGATTCTCGACACCCCGGTCGCGGGCTACGCCGGCTGCAGCCACGCGATCCCGAAGATCAACCTCTCGTCCCGGCTAAAGGAGATCAAGTGCCCGATTCTGGTCGTCGTCGGAGAGCAGGATCCGGGAACGCCGGTCGCGATGGCGCGCGAGATCCACGACAACGCGCCGGGCTCGAAGCTGGTGATCATCCCGAACGCGGCGCACCTCTCGAACCTGGAGCAGCCGCAGGCGTTCGACCGCGCGCTGGCGGAGTTTCTTGCGGAGCCGAAGTAGCCGGGATGAAACGAAAAGGGGGCCGGATCATCCGGCCCCCTGCGTAAGTTCGCGCGCTGAAAGGCGCTCTTAGCCGCGCTTGTAGATGATGCGCTTCGTTCCGCCGTCGCAGCTGCCGACGACCTTCCACCCCTCGCCTTCCTTCGTCTGGTCGGGGTTCACGATTTCGAGAGCGAACGCCTTGACTCCGTTATTCACGATCTTGGTGTTGATCTCGGACTTCAGCTCCTCACAATCCTTTCGCTGCGCCATTGCCGATGTCGACAAGAAGGCCAACGCGATCGCGACGATTGCCAGTTTCATTTTCATCCCCTATATGAGTTAACAACTGCGGCGGGCAATCTGCAGCGGCTTGCGCCGCGGATTCCCTGCCGCCCCGACAGACCACGTCGGAAAGGTCGTCCGGGCGGCCTGCATGCGGCGGTCATTGTGCTGTAACCGCATGCCCAGTCAAGGGCAGATGCGGCGCGCGCGAACCCGGACTGTGACGAACTTCCTGCCCGAGCCCTTACTTCCCGCATTCGCCGATGCGCTTTCCCCGCACGACATCGTCGACCGGCCGGCCGTTCGCGCTGCCGCGAACCCGCAACTCGAACGCCGCGCCGCCTTCCACCTTCAGCTCCGAAGTGCGCGACGACTTCAACGAGAGGCCGCGCCGAGTCTTTACCTCGCAATCGGAGGTAAACGTGTAGCGATTGCCCGAGCGCCGGATGGAAGAGAGCTTGCATCCTGTCCGCACCAGCGTCGCGTTCTCGGTCTTCAGGTCCTCGCTCGGGCTGGTGCATTTGGTAGTGTCGATTTTCGTCCCGTCCTCAATGCCGCGGATCTGCCACAGGCCGTGGCGCAGCTTCGGCAGCTCGGCCGCGAGCGCGGTTCCGTGCCCGGCGAGGGCGGCGAACGCCGCGAAGACGACGATGCGACGAAGCGGCGTACGAGCAGGACGATGCATGATCGCGAACCCGGTTCGGTGCAGGTGGAAACAGCGCGGAAGCATCGCGGAGCCGGGTGAAACCGTCAAGACCAGGGTCGCGCAGCCTACCTGGGTTGCAGTACAGTTGCGGTCCCGGAGGAGGACCTATGTTCGAAACCACCATCGCAGGCAGCCTGCCGAAACCCTTCTGGCTCGCCGAAACGAAAAAGCTCTGGCCCGACTGGCGCGCGAGCGGCGCCGAGTTGGAGGCCGCCAAGCGCGACGCGACGCTGCTCTGGCTCAAGGAACAGGAAGATGCGGGAATCGACATCGTCTCGGACGGGGAGCAGTCGCGCCAGCACTTCGTGCACGGCTTTCTCGAGTTCGTCGAAGGCATCGACTTCGAGCACAAGGTGAAAATGGGCATCCGCGACAACCGCTACGACGCGATGGTACCGGTCGTCGTCGCGCCGCTGCGGCTGAAGGGCAGGGTGCACCGGATCGAGGCGCAGCTGGCGCGCGCCCACACCCGGAAGAAGCTCAAGATCACGATGCCCGGCCCGATGACGATCGTCGACACCATCGCCGACCGCCATTACGGCGACAAGGTGAAGCTGGCGATGGCGTTCGCCGAGCTGCTCAACCAGGAGGCGCGCGCGCTCGAGAAGGACGGCGTCGACACGATCCAGTTCGACGAGCCGGCGTTCAACGTCTACATGGACGACGTGAAGAAATGGGGCATCGACGCCCTGCACCGCGCGATCGAGGGGCTGAAGTGCACCACGGCCGTACACATCTGCTACGGCTACGGCATCAAGGCGAACAT
>JBFGLA010000312.1:0-3084 GCA_041576355.1 Burkholderiales bacterium | reverse complement strand
GCAGCGCGGTGTCCTCGACCGTGCGCGCCATCGGTCCGATGTGCGCCACCGTGCCGAAGGGCGAGAGCGGCCAGGCCGGCACGCGGCCGAAGCTCGGCTTCAGTCCCACCAGGCCGGTGAACCCGCACGGCATGCGGATCGATCCGCCGCCGTCGGTGCCGACCGTAAGCGGGCCCATGCCCGAGGCGATCGCCGCTGCGCCGCCGCCCGAGGAGCCGCCCGGCGTGCGCTCGGGATTCCAGGGATTGCGCGTGATGCCGGTGAGCGGGCTGTCGGTGACGCCCTTCCAGCCGAACTCGGGCGTGGTCGTCTTGCCGATGATGAGTGCCCCGTGCTCGCGCAGGCGCGCGACGGCCGGCGCGTCGTCGTTCCACGGCCCTTTCGGGTCGACCATCCTGGATCCGCGCAGCGTCGGCCAGCCCTTGGTCAGAAGAAGATCCTTGATCGAGACCGGAACCCCGTCGAGCATTCCCTTGGGCTCGTTTCTCGCCCAACGCGCCTCGGACTCCTTGGCGGCCACGAGCGCATTGGGCGCGACGAAATTGAACGCGTTCAGGCGCGGGTTCAGCTCGTCGATTCTCTTGAGCATCGCGCGCGCGACGTCCACGGGGGAAACGAGCTTGGCGCGATAGACATGAAGCAATTGAGCTGCGGATAGCGAACAAAGATCGGTGTTCATCGGGCAGCGGATATTCGAGGCGGCACGGGGCGCAGTATGGCACGTCCGAGCGGGAGGCCCGTGTGCGTCCGCCCGATCCCGGCGGCGGCCCGCGAAGGTATGATAGACGACCGCAGATAAGAACCCGGGAAGAGAAGTGAGCCTGATCGAGAACCTCGTCGTCGCGTACCGCACGCTTGCCGAGCACGGCGTGATCGACGCCTACGGGCACGTCAGCGTGCGCTCGGACCAGGACCCGAGGCGCTACCTGATGGCGCGCGCGCTCGCGCCCGAGCTCGTCACCGAGGACGACATCATGGAATTCGATCTCGAGAGCCGCGCGATCG
The DNA here is from genome assembly GCA_041576355.1 of Burkholderiales bacterium. GTDB lineage: Bacteria > Pseudomonadota > Gammaproteobacteria > Burkholderiales > SG8-39 > JAOUFA01. The sequence goes on along the minus strand of JBFGLA010000312.1, from coordinate 2,079 downwards.
ATCCGCGCGATCGCAAGATGTACAACGAACGCTACATCCATGGCGAGATCTACAAGGCGAGACCGGAAGTGAACGCGGTGGTCCACAATCATTCGCCCGCGGTGATCCCGTTCAGCTGCACCGCTGTCGAGCTGCGGCCGATCTTTCACATGTCGGCCTTCGTCGGCGGCGGGGTTCCCGTCTGGGACATTCGCGACGCGCAGCGAGGCACCGACCTGCTGGTGCGCACGCCCGCTCTCGGCGCGGCGCTCGCGCGCAGGCTCGGCGCCCATCCTGCGGCGTTGATGCGCGGCCACGGCGCCGTCGTCGTCGGCGAGAACATCCAGCGCGCGGTCGGCCGCTCGGTCTATCTGGAGCAGAACGCGCGCATGCAGTTTCAGGCGGCGGTGCTCGCCGGTCCGGGCGGCGCCATCAATTTCATGGACGCGGCCGAAGTCGAGGCGAACGTCTCGTGGCAGGAGTACGAGCGCTCGTGGCACCTGTGGCGCACGCGTGCACTCGCGAAGCTCGCCGCGGAGAGCCGCGCGAAGCGGGAATAGACATAGGGAGGAGAGATCCAAGATGGGCAAGAGCGAAAAAGCTTTAGGCGGCGGCAAGCCGGGCGCGGCGAAGTCTGCGGCGCCGATCCAGGATCTGCGCGAGTGGCTGGCGCGGGTCGAGGCGCTGGGCGAGTTGGTGAGCATCAAGGAGCCCGTCGACCCCGAAGAGGAGATGAGCGCGGTCTCGTATCTGGTGGCCAAGCAGCAGCCTTCGCCCGCCGTACTGTTCGAGCGCTCGAGCGGTTACGACAAGAGCCCGATCGGCGTGCGCATGCTGTGGAACGTGCTCGGCCCGAGCCTGAAGCGGATCGCGCTGACTCTCGAAGAGCCGGCCGACACGCCCGCGGTGGAGCTGATCCGTCGCGTGAAAGACAAGCTGAAGCAGCGCATCGCGCCGCGCGAGGTGGGGCGCGGCGAGGCGCCGGTGTACCAGAACACGGTCACCGGCAAGGACATCGATCTCGATCAGCTTCCGATACCGAGGCACTGGCCGCTCGACGGCGGGCGCTACGCGGGCACGGCGGACGCGGTGATCACGCGCGACCCCGACAGCGGATACCTGAACGTCGGCACCTACCGCATGATGCTGCAGGGAAAGAACGAGGCCGGGCTGTACCTTTCGCCGGGCAAGGACGCGCGGCTGCACATCACGCGCGCATGGCAGCGGGGCGAAGCGATCAGCGTGGCCGCCGCGTGGGGAATCGATCCGCTTTTCATGATCGTCGGCTCGCAGACCTTTCCCAAGAACGTCTCGGAGTACGAATACGCCGGCGGCATCAAGGGCGAGCCGATTCCGGTGGTGCGCGGCACGACGACCGACCTGCTCCTGCCGGCGAACGCGGAGATCGTCGTCGAAGGCATCATCCGGCCCGACTCGGTGCGTAAGGAAGGCCCGTTCGGCGAATTCCCCGGCTACTACGGCAGGCCCGAGGCGGGCTGCCCGCTGGTCGAGATCACGGCGCTGCACTACCGCTCGAACCCGGTCCTCACCAACGCCTTGATGGCCGACTACCCGTCGAACGAGCAAAGCGGATTCTTCTCCATCATCCGCTCGGCGAAGATCTGGGACGACCTCGACAAGCTCGGCATTCCGGGAGTGCAGGGCGTGTACTGCCATCCCGCGGCGGCGGGCGGATTCGGGATGACGGTGATCAGCCTCGAGCAGCGCCACGCCGGCCACGCCGCGCAGGCGCTTGCGCTCGCGGCCCAGGTGCCGGGCGGCGCCTACTACACCAAGTGGATCATCGCGGTCGACGAGGACGTCGATCCGACCGATATCGACCAGGTGATCTGGGCGATGGCGAGCCGCTGCAACCCCATCGACGACATCGACATTCTGCGCAACACCTGGAGCACGTGGCTCGACCCGACCCAGAATCCGCCCGAAAAGCGCCCCTACGGATCGAAGGCGCTGATCAACGCGTGCAAGGAGCATCGCCACCTGCCCGTGTTCTCCAAGCGCACCACGCTGCGCCGGGAGATCTACGACAAAGTCGCGGCGCGCTGGAAGTCCTTCGGCTTGGCGGGCGAGGCGCCGCCG
>JBFGLA010000311.1:0-3093 GCA_041576355.1 Burkholderiales bacterium | reverse complement strand
TCGGCGTGCGCTTCAACACCTACCCCGAATACTGCGCGGCGCTCCTCGCGGCAAAGAAGCTCGGGCGGCCGGTCAAGTGGGTCGGCACCCGCTCGGAGATGTTCCTCGCCGACGAGCAGGCGCGCGACGTTGTGCACCGCGGCGAGCTGGCGCTCGATGCGAGCGGCCGGATGCTCGGGATGCGGTTCGAATTCGCCTCCAATCTCGGCGCTTACGTCGCGTTCACCGGCACGTTCGTCAACACGGTGAACCTCGTTAACGTCGCGAGCGGCGTCTACGACGTGCCGGCGGTGCACGTGCGCGCGCGGCTCGCGCTCACGAACACGGTTCCGACCGCGGCCTACCGCGGCGCGGGCCGTCCGGTCAGCTCTTATGCGATCGAGCGCCTGGTCGACCAGGCTGCGCATGAGCTGAAGATGGATCCGGCCGAGCTGCGGCGCCGCAACCTGGTTCCGCAGAGCAAGTTTCCCGACAAGATCGGGACCGGCTTCGAGTACGACTGCGGGGATTTCGCGGGCGTGCTCGACAAGGCGCTCGCGGCCGCCGACTGGAAGACGTTCGAGGCTCGGCGCGCGGAGGCGGCGAAGCGCGGCAGGCTGCGCGGGCGCGGGATCGCGACCTACATCGAGGCGAGCGGGGCAGGAGGTTTCGCGCCCTACGACGAAGTCCAACTGCAATGGAACGAGAACGCGCGCATCCTGCTGCGCGCGACCTCGCATTCGCACGGGCAGGGGCACGAAACGGTGTACGCGCAAATCGTCTCCGGCGTACTCGGCGTGCCGATGGAATCGATCCGGCTGCGCACCGCCGAGGCGGATGCCGTGCTGGTCGGAAATCCGACCGGCGGCTCGCGCTCGCTCCATGGCGTGGGCAGCGTCATGCTGTACGCGGCGCAGGAGGTGGTGCGTAAAGGCATTGCGCTCGCGGCGGACGAGCTCGAGGCGGCAGAAGCCGACATCGAGTTCGGCGAGGGCCGCTACCGCGTGAAAGGGACCGATCGCGAGATCGAGCTGACCGCGCTGGTGAAGAAGCACGCCGGCACGGCGCCGCATCCCCTGAATGTCGATCTCAAGGACAAGAAAGTCGGCTCGACTTTTCCCAACGGCTGCCATATCGCCGAGGTGGAGATCGACCCCGAGACCGGCGACGCCGAAATCGTGGCCTACGTGGCGTGCGACGATGCGGGCAACATCATCAACCCGCAGATCGTCGAGGGACAGATGCAGGGCGGCATCACCCAGGGGGCGGGACACGTATTCGGCGAGCAGGCGATCTACGATCGCGACACCGGCCAGCTTCTGACCGGCAGCCTGATGGACTACCCCATGCCGCGCGCGATTCTCGTGAACGGGCTGCGCCTGCTCGAGTATCCGGTGCCGACGAAGACCAACCCGCTCGGGGCGAAAGGCGTAGGCGAGGCGGGGGTGACCGGCTCGATGCCTTGTCTCATGAACGCGGTGCTCGACGCGCTGCGCCAAGCGGGGGTCGCGCGCTTCGAGATGCCGGCCTCGCCGGCGCGCCTCTGGCAGGCGATCGAGGCGGCGAAGCGCGGCGCGCCGGAGCAGCTGGCGGCCGCGGAACTGAAATTGCGCGATTGACCGAATCGAATTTATTGTTGTGAGTAATGGCCACCGTAGGAGCGTAACCATGGGCAACATCCCGAACGTCAAATCGCTCGCCGTAACCGGCAAGCTCCGCATGACCCCCTCTGAAGCGTTTGTCGAGACGCTGGTCGCGAACGGCGTCACCGAAGTCTTCGGTATTGTCGGTTCGGCCTACATGGATGCGCTGGATCTTTTCCCCGCTGCCGGAATCCGCTTCATTCCGACCGTGCACGAACAGGGTTCGGCGCACATGGCCGACGGCTATTCGCGCGTCACGGGCCGGCACGGCGTGTGCATCGGGCAGAACGGTCCCGGCATCACCAACTTCGTCACCGCGATCGCCGCAGCCTATTGGGCGCACAGCCCCGTGGTGGCGATCACGCCGGAGGCCGGCACGATGAGCGTCGGTCTGGGCGGTTTCCAGGAAACCGATCAGCTGCCCATCTTCTCCCGCATCACGAAGTACCAGGCACACGTCAACAACCCCGCGCGCATGGCCGAGCTGACCGCGCGCGCGTTCGATCGCGCGCTGCTCGAGATCGGCCCGACCCAGCTCAATATTCCGCGCGATTATTTTTACGGCGAGATCGAATGCGAGATCCCGCTCCCGATCCGGATCGCGCGCGGACCCGGCGGCATGAAGGATCTGGATGCGGCCGCACAGCTCCTCGCGCAGGCGAAGTTTCCCGTCATCATTTCCGGCGGCGGCGTGATCACGTCCAATGGGGTCGACATCTGCGTCAAGCTCGCCGAGCTGCTCGGCGCGCCAGTGGTGAATTCGTACCTGCACAACGATTCGTTCCCGGCGAGCCATGCCCTGGCGTGCGGCCCGCTCGGCTACCACGGGTCGAAGGCGGCGATGAAGATCATCAACAAGGCGGACGTGGTGCTCGCGCTCGGCTCGCGACTCGGGCCGTTCGGCACGCTCGCGCAATACGGGTTCGATTACTGGCCGGCGAACGCCAAGCTCATCCAGATCGACGCCGACGCGAAGGTCCTGGGGCTGGTGAAGAAGACCTCGGTCACCGTGTGTGGAGACGCCGCGGAGGCGGCCGAGGCGCTGGTCGCACGGCTCTCGGGCCACCCCCTCGCGGGCGCCGCGAACCGAAACGAGCGGCTCGCCGCGGTGCGGAGCGAAAGAGAGGCTTGGGCGAACGAACTCGCCGAGTGGCAGCAGGAGAAGGACGCCTGGAGCGTGGAAGCGGCGAAGGGTTCGCAGTACATGCACCCGAGGGAAATGCTGCGCGAGCTCGAGAAGGCCATGCCCGAGGACGCGATGGTGTCGACCGACATCGGCAACATCTGCCAGATCGCGAACAGCTACCTCAAGTTCGCGCGCCCGCGCAGCATGTTCGGCGCGATGATGTTCGGCAATTGCGGCTACGCTTTTCCGACCATCATCGGCTGCAAGGTGGGCGCGCCCGACCGCCCGGCGATCGCCTACGTCGGCGACGGCGCCTGGGGCATGAGCTTCGGCGAGATCCTGACC
>JBFGLA010000310.1:0-3101 GCA_041576355.1 Burkholderiales bacterium | reverse complement strand
TTGCGGCCCTTGGGGCCGAGTGTGACCTTGACGGCGTCGGCCAGGATATTGAGGCCGTGCACCATCCGGGTCCGGGCGTGTTCGTGGAAACGGACTTCTTTCGCAGGCATTGGAATCTCTCTTCGCGGTGGTTTCGATCGGTAATCTCGTGGTGGCGGAATCAGCTGCCTTCGATCACGCCCATGATGTCTTCCTCGCGCATCACGAGGAGCTCGTCGCCTTTCACTCTTACGGTCTGCCCGGAATACTTGCCGAACAGCACCCGGTCCCCGACCTTGACGTCGAGCGGCACCAGCTTGCCTTCGTCGGTCGTCCTGCCCTTGCCTACGGCGAGGATCTCGCCCTGCTCGGGCTTCTCGGCGGCGGTGTCGGGGATCACGATTCCCCCCGCGGATTTGCGCTCCTCTTCGAGGCGCTTGAGGATGACGCGGTCATGTAACGGTCGGATTTTCATCATGGGAGAGCCTCTTCAAGAAAGCGATGGGTATCCAGTCACGGTCCAAATCCGTGCCCGCGCCGATACGAAGCCCGATGCGCGCGGAAGTCGGCTAGAGGGAGTCAGCTAGAGACGAGACTGACCGGTCACCAGCAGAAACATGTGCTACGATACTGACCGGTAACTCACAAGTCAAGCGAAACCTTACCATGACCCAGAAACGGGACCCGGCGCGTCCGAGCGCCCGCAAGCGCATCTTCGACACCGCCGCCGAGCTTTTCTATCGCGAGGGCATCCGCGCCGTGGGCGTCGAATCGATCGCGGCCCAGGCCGATACCACCAAGATGAGCCTGTACCGCAACTACCCGTCCAAGGACGATCTGGTGGCCGAGTGGCTGCGCGAACATGACGCGAAGTTCTGGCAGACGTGGGATTCGATGTCGCAGAAGCATCCCGGCCAGGCCCGCAAGCAGCTTCAGGCGGCGTTCGCCCTGCTCGCCAAGCACGTTTCCGATCCCGGCGCTCGAGGCTGCCCGATGGCGAATGCCGCCGTCGAGATCACGGATAAGGATCACCCGGCCAGAAAGGTGATCGAGGCCCACAAGGGCAAGTTGCGCGCGCGACTCGCCGAGTTGTGCGCGGGAACGGGCGCGCGGGAACCGGCATTGCTGGCCGACGAGCTCTTCCTCCTCATGGAGGGCGCTCAGGTCAGCACGGTTCTGGGAGTCCGCATTCCGGCGCGCAGTGCCGTTCGCGCCGCCGATGCGTTGATCGATTCCCACCTCGGGGCCAGACGCCGCGCGTAGCGGCAAGGCGTCTTCCGGCTAGCACGGCCTCAGGTCGCGCGCGAACCGGCGACCCCACAGGACATTTCGTCCCGCGCACGCGCGGGCGAGAAAGGACAAATTGAAACCGGCGATTCTTCGCGCCTTCGGGCGCGCGCCGCGGAAGGCGCCATGGGACAACGAAAAATCCGTCCGTGAGGAGCTCTTCAGTGTCGAGCGTCTCGAGCAGCATGCCGAGAGCCTTGCCGCGTCCCAACCCATCACCGCGCGGCCGACGGCTGGGCGGTCACTCGCCGCCCGACTGAAGGACAACGAGTCGGTTCTGCTCGAAGCGTATCGCGCCATCGCAAGAGCGGTCGGCGAGAGCCGCGCCATCACACCGGCCGCCGAGTGGCTGCTCGACAACTATCACCTCGTCGAAGAGCAGATCCGCGAGATTCGTGACGATCTTCCGCCCGGCTACTATCGGCAGCTGCCGAAGCTGGCCGCCGGACCGTTCACCGGCTATCCGCGGGTGTTCGGCGTGGCGTGGGCCTTTGTCGCGCATACCGACAGCCGCTTCGACCCCGAGATGCTGCGCCGGTTCGTGAACGCCTACCAGCGCGTTCAGCCGCTGACGATCGGGGAGTTGTGGGCAATCGCGATCACGCTGCGCATCGTGCTCGTGGAGAATCTTCGACGCGGAGCTCGACGCATCGTGGCGAGCCGCGCCGCGCGCCAGGAAGCGGACACCGTGGCCGACCGGCTTCTGGGCGTGAACGCGCACCCGGCCGACCCGGTCGCCCTGATCCTTCAGGATTACGAGCAGGCACCCTTGCCGGAAGCCTTTGCCGTCCAGCTCGTGCAACGGCTTCGCGACCAGGATCCGAGGGTGACGCCGGCACTGACGTGGCTCGAGGCGCGCCTGGCCGCGCAGGGAAGGACCGCCGACGAGATCGTGCGCGACGAGCACCAGCGACAGGGTGCGACGAACGTGACCGTGCGCAACGTCATCACGAGCATGCGACGGATCTCCGACGTCGACTGGGCGCAGTTCGTCGAGAGCGTCAGTCTCGTCGACGACGCGCTGCGCTCGGGCAGCGAGTTCGCGGCGATGGATTTTCCGACGCGCAACCTCTATCGCAGCGCGATCGAGGAGCTGGCGCGGGGCTCGAAGCTGACCGAACTCGAGGTTGCGCGCGCGGCTCTCTCGGCCGCTGGCAATCAAAATGGCCGCGAGCGGGGTCCTGCATCCCGTGAGCGGGATCCTGCATCCCGCACGCGGGATCCAGGCTACCACCTGATCGCCGGGGGTCGCCGAGCGTTCGAGCGGACGGTCGGATTTCGCCCGCCCATAAGGAGCTGGCTGGGCCGGTTCAACGCCACGATCGGCATCGGCGGCTATGTCGGCGCCGTCATCCTGGTCGCCGCCGCCGTGCTCTTCTTGCCGCTCGCCGCGCTGGCCGGTGCGGGCATCGGCGGCGGGTGGCTCGGCCTGCTCGCGGCGCTCGGGCTGATCCCGTCCATCGATGCGGCGATGGCGCTCGTGAACCGCGCTGTTACGAAGGGGTTCGGCACATCGATCCTGCCGGGCATGGAGCTTCGCGACGGCGTCCCTGCGCATCTGCGCACGGTCGTGGCCGTTCCGATCCTTCTCACGACGCAAGCCGCGCTCGAAGAACAGATCGAGCGGCTGGAAATCCACTACCTTGCCAGCCCGGAGGGCGAGTTTCATTTCGCGCTGCTGTCGGACTGGACCGACGCTGCGACCGAGACCGTCGACGGCGATGACGCGCTCGTCGCCGCGGCCGCCGCGGGCATCGAGCGCCTCAATCGCCGCCATGGACCTGCGCCCGGGGGGGAACGCTTTCTGCTCTTCCATCGCCGGCGGGTCTGGAATC
>JBFGLA010000309.1:0-3126 GCA_041576355.1 Burkholderiales bacterium | reverse complement strand
GGAAACGATCCCGGCACGTTTTCCCGCATCTGCCAGCGCAGGATATCGCCCTGGTCGTGGTAGCGCGGGAGCGCGACCTTTCGCACCCGAGTGCCCGAGAGCGAGGTTTGCGTGAGTTGGGTGCGCACCTCGCGGTCCCGGATCCTCACCACGTACTCGTCGCCGGAATAGGCCTTGACCGTCTGCGGCCACATGTCGAGCAGCTTCTTCGATCGCTCATCGAGCCGCGAATTCGCTTCCTCGACGAGCGGATCGAGCGCGTGCGCGTCGCGGCCGGCCTTCATCAGCAGGCCCTTGGCGGTGATCAGGCTCTGGCGCTCGCGCGCGAAGCGCGCTTGATCGTCGGCGTGCGCGTGGTAGCCGCGCACGCATTCGGCGATCTCGGCGAGATAGCGGCTGCGCTGCGGCGGGACGACCGTGCTCACCTTGGACGATACCCGGCTCGCGGGGCTGGGCAAGCAAGAGGGTTCGAGCTTGAGGCCGCATTGCGCGAGCTTCGCCGCGACCGCGTGATAAAGGGCGCTCACGCCGTCGTCGCTGAAGCGCGAGGCGATCGTGCCGAAGACCGGCATCTCCTCGGGCCGCGCAGCGAACGCCTCGCGGTTCCTCTGCACCTGCTTGCGCACGTCGCGCAGCGCGTCCTCCGCCCCCTTGCGGTCGAACTTGTTGACGGCGACGAAGTCGGCGAAATCGAGCATGTCGATCTTCTCGAGCTGGCTCGCGGCGCCGAATTCGGGCGTCATGACGTAGAGCTTCCCGTCCGCGTGGGGCACGATCGCGGCGTCTCCCTGCCCGATCCCCGACGTCTCCACGATCACCAGATCGAAGCCTGCCGCGCGGCACGCCATGATCGCTTCCGGCAGGCACTGCGCGATCTCGGCGGCGGCGGCTCGGGTCGCGAGCGAGCGCATAAAGACTTCGGGCCCATGAATGGCGTTCATGCGGATGCGGTCACCGAGAAGCGCCCCGCCGGTCTTGCGCCGGGTGGGGTCGACCGAGAGGATCGCGATTCGCAGCCGGCCGCCCTGGTCGATGCGGAACCGGCGCACCAGCTCGTCGGTGAGCGAGCTCTTCCCCGCGCCGCCCGTGCCGGTGACGCCGAGGACGGGCGCCATGCGCCCGGCGGCAAGCGCCTGCAGCGCGGCTTTCAATTTCGGCTCGGCCGTGTCGAGCTCGAGCGCGGTGATCAGCTGGGCGAGCGCCCGCGTGTCTCCGCGGGCGAGCCTTTCCAGGTTGCGCGGCGCGTACTGCGCGACATCGAAGTCGCAGCGCGCGAGCATGTCGTTGATCATGCCCTGCAGGCCCATCTTCTGCCCGTCCTCGGGCGAATAGATGCGCGTCACGCCGCAAGCCTCGAGCTCGCGAATCTCGTCGGGAACGATGACGCCGCCGCCGCCGCCGAAGACGCGGATGTGCTCGCCGCCGCGCACCCTCAGCAGCTCGAGCATGTACTTGAAGTACTCGAGGTGGCCGCCCTGGTAGGACGACACCGCGATGCCCTGCGCGTCCTCCTGCAGCGCCGCGCTCACCACCTCCTCGACCGAGCGGTTGTGGCCGAGATGGATCACTTCGGCCCCGGAGGCCTGCAGGATCCGGCGCATGACGTTGATCGACGCGTCGTGCCCGTCGAACAGGCTCGCCGCGGTGACGAAGCGGATCTTGTGCGTTGCCTTGTAGACGAGGCTCGTCGACTCGGACAGGTCGGTCATGGGCCTTGCTCCGGTGAGGCCGGAACCCGGGGAGGCTACGTGACGTTTACGTAAACGTCAATTGTGCCGCCGCAGCGCCGGGCGCTCGCTGGCCAGCTTGACGCAACTTCTAGCACACCTGCGGCTGGGCGGGAAATTCCGGTATTGTCGGTGGCGATGCCGAAGTCCTACGAGGAGCTGGCGCGGGAGAACGAGCGGCTGACGATGGCGCTCGCGGCGTCGGACCTGGCGCTGTGGGACTATGACGTCCGGACCGGCGCCGTGTACCTGAGCGAGACATGGGCCGAGATGCTGGGTCGAGCCCGAACGCCGACGCTGACCACGATCGCCGAGCTCGAAGCGCTCGTCGCCCATGCGGACCGGGACGCCGTCCGGGCGGCGCTGCGCGCCGTTCTCGACGGCGCGCGCGACGATTATCGGATCGACCATCGCGTGCGCGCCGCGGACGGCCGCTACATCTGGATTCAGAGCTACGGCAGCGCCGCGGCGCGGGACGACGCCGGGAAGGTCGTGCGGCTGATCGGGACGAACCGCGACATCACGTGGCGCGCGCAGGCCGAGCAGGCGCTGCGCGAGAGCGAGGAGCGATTCCGGCGTCTGACCGAGATGTCTTCCGACTGGTACTGGGAGCTCGACCAGGAGCTTCGGTTCACCAGGATCGAGGGGCACGGACTCTCAAGCGTAGGGCTGCGCCCGTCGGATCTCATCGGCAAGCGCAGTCTGGAGGTGGGCAACTACGAGCTCGTCGGCCTATCGGTCGCCGAGTTCCAGCGCCTGCGCGCCGAGCGGCGCCCCTACCGCGACGTCCTCGGTCGGCTACGCATGGCCGACGGCTCGACGCAGTACGTCCGCGTCACCGGAGAGCCGATCTTCGATGACGCCGGGCAATTCCTCGGCTACCGCGGCGTGACGCGCAATGTCACCGACCGCGTCCTGGCCGAGCAGGCGCGCGAGGAAAGCGAAGCGCGTTTCCGCGCTGCGGTGGAAAATTCCGCGATCGGCATGGCGCTGCAGGATCCGGATGGACGCTGGCTGAAAGTCAACCGGGCGCTGTGCGAAGTCCTCGGCTATGCGGAAGAAGAGCTGCTCGCGCGCGGTTTCGGCGTGCTCGCCGATCCGGGCGATCCCGGCGCGGACGGCGCCGCGCTTGCAGAACTACGCGCCGGCGGGCGCGACACTTACCAGACAGAAAGGAGATCGCTACGCAAGGACGGCAGCATCGTCTGGATACAACTCGCCCTCGCCGTGGTGCGCGACAGCGCGGGCAGGCCGGCGCAGTTCATCACTCAGGTCCAGGACATTACCGAGCGCAAGGACGCGCAGCGCCGGGCCGAGCAGCTCGCGCTGCACGATGCGCTCACCGGCCTGGCGAATGCGCGTCTGCTCGGCGACCGGCTGGAGCATGCGCTCGCCGCGG
>JBFGLA010000308.1:0-3148 GCA_041576355.1 Burkholderiales bacterium | reverse complement strand
TGGAGGCGGGGGTCGGAATCGAACCGGCGTCCACGGCTTTGCAGGCCGCTGCATGACCACTCTGCCACCCCGCCAGGGGGAATCAAAAAAGGGAAAGCCGGCGGAGCGTGAGCCGAACCTGACGCCGGAACCGCGGCTCCTTGGGCTTTCCCCTTGCGTAACCTGGAGCGGGAAACGAGTCTCGAACTCGCGACCTCAACCTTGGCAAGGTTGCGCTCTACCAACTGAGCTATTCCCGCGCGACGAGGAACGGATTATAGGCACTTCCCCCGGGCCGCTCAACCGGCCCGGGCCGCGTGCGGCAGCGCCTGGCGCAGGTAATACAGCATGGAGACCACCGTGAGAACTGCAGCAATGTAGATAAGGATCGTGCCCAGCCACTGGCAATCGACGATGCCGAACAGGTCGTCGTGGTACAGCAGCAGCGGCACGGCGATCATCTGGCTGGTCGTTTTGATCTTGCCAATGAAGGCCACGGCCACGCTCTTCGCCTGACCGATCTTGGCCATCCATTCCCGCATGGCGGAGATCGCGATCTCGCGCCCGATGATGATGAGTGCGACCAGGGCCTCGACGCGACCGAGCTGGAGCAGGATGATGAGCGCGCCGACGACGATCAGCTTGTCCGCGACCGGATCGAGGAACGCGCCGAAGGCCGACATCTGGTCGAGGGCGCGGGCGAGGTACCCGTCGAGCCAGTCGGTCACCGCGGCGAAGACGAAGATCGAGGTCGCCACGATGTTCTTCGTACCGGGCGCGAGCCACGCATCCGGCAGGTAGTACACGCCGACGATGAACGGAATGAGCAGGATCCGCAGGAACGTGACGAGATTGGGTACGTTGAGCGCCACCGACTCCCCTCCTACTCCGCCGCCTGCCCGCGCAGATAGCGGTAAATGCGCTCGGCGACCTTCACGCTGATGCCTTCCACCTGCGCCAGCTCGTCCACGGCGGCCGCCTGGACTCCCTGCAAGCCGCCGAAATGGGCGAGCAGCCGCTGCCGGCGCCGCGCGCCGATCCCCGGGATGTCGACGAGCGCCGAGTGCGTGCGCGCCTTGCCGCGGCGCGCGCGGTGGCCGACGATCGCGAAGCGGTGCGCCTCGTCGCGGATGCTCTGGATGAGGTGCAACCCGGGGTGCTGCGGCGGTAGAGCGAGTCCCCGGCCTTCCTCGGATTCGACGATCAGCTCCTCCGAGCCGGCCTTGCGCTCCGGGCCTTTGGCCACGCCGATCACGCTGACGTCGTTCAATCCGAGCTCGGCGAGCGCCGAGCGCGCCGCGCTCGCCTGCCCTTTCCCGCCGTCGATCAGGATCAGATCGGGAATTTTTCCGCCCTCCGCGGTGACACGCTCGTAGCGGCGCGCAAGCGCCTGCTTCATCGCCGCGTAGTCGTCGCCGGGCGTGATGTCGCGGATGTTGAAGCGCCGGTATTCGCTCTTCTGCATGGCATGCCGATCGTACACCACGCACGAGGCGACCGCAGCTTCGCCCAGAGTGTGGCTGATGTCGAAGCACTCGACGCGCTGGACCGAGTCCGGCAGCCCGAGCGCCTCGCGCAGCGCAGCGAGACGGCCCTCCTGCGTCGTCTTCTCGCGCGCTCGGTTGGCGAGCGCGATCAGCGCGTTCTTCCGCGCGCCTTCGAGCCACGCCTTGCGCTCGCCCTGCGCCGGATTGACGATCTGAACGCCGCCTGCGGCGCGCACGGAAAGCGCGTCCTCGAGGCCTTCGCGGTCGATCTCGTCGCTCGTCAGCACGAGCGGCGGCACCGGCTGCTCCAGGTAGTGCTGGGCGAGAAACGCCGCCAGCACCTCGCCCGCGGAGGCGCCCTCCGCGTTCTGCGGAAAGAAGCTGCGGTCGCCGACGTGTCTACCGCCCCGGACCATCACCAGGTTGACGCACGCGATCCCTGCCTCGACCACGCACGCGACCACGTCGGCGTCGACGCCACGATCGCTCTCGACATACTGCCGCGCCTGCACGCGCGCCAGGGCGCGGATCTGGTCGCGGATTTCGGCCGCCTCCTCGTAGCGCAGCGCCGCGGCCGCCGCATCCATCCTCTCGTTGAGCAGGCGGTTGACGTCGTCCTCGCGTCCCTCGAGAAAGAGCTCGGCGCTGCGCACGTCCTGCGCGTAGCGTTCGCGGTCGATGAGCCCGGTGCACGGCGCGGTGCAGCGGCGGATCTGGTGCAGCAGGCACGGCCGCGACCGGTTGGCGAACACGGTGTCTTCGCAGGTTCTGAGCCGGAACACGCGCTGCAGGAGCTGGATCGCCTCCCGGACCGCGTACGCATGCGGAAAGGGCCCGAAGTAGCGGTTCGCTCGCTCGCGGCCGCCGCGATGAAAGCCGAGGCGGGGAAAGGAATGTCCGGTGATCATCAAGTACGGGTACGACTTGTCGTCGCGAAACAGAATGTTGTAGCGCGGCCCGAGGCTCTTGATGAGATTGTTCTCGAGCAGCAGCGCCTCCGCTTCCGAGCGCGTTGCGGTCACTTCGATCGATGCCACCTGCCCCAGCATCATCTCGATGCGGGGGCTCTGCGCGCTTTTCTGGAAATACGACCCGACGCGCTTCTTCAGGTCGCGCGCCTTGCCGACGTAGAGCACCTCGCCCGCGGCGCCGAGCATGCGGTACACGCCGGGCAGGCTCGGCAATCCGGCGACGAAGGGCTTCGCGTCGAATGCGGCGCTCATCAGGAACGCGATTTTAGCGTCAGGCCGCTGATTTCGTGTAAGATTCCATCCCTTTTCGAATTGCGCATCAGCCATGGCGAAAGTCTCTGCAGTCGAAATCCGCGTCGGCAACCTCCTCGAGTGGGAGAAGCGCGTCTGGCGCGTGCTGAAGTGCTACCACGTGCACGTCGGCGGACGGGGCGGAGCCTTCATGCAGGTCGAGATGAAGGACATCGAGACCGGAACCAAGACCAACCAGCGCTTTCGCACCGAAGACAAGGTCGAGCGCGCCTTCGTCGATCCGCGCGAGATGGAATACCTGTACCAGGACGGCGATCACTACGTTTTCATGGACAAGCAAAATTACGAGCAGCTGTCGCTGTCAGCCGAGTTCCTCGAGGGACAGACCGGGTTCCTGCTGCCGAACACCGACGTGCAGATCAACTTCCACAACGGGCGCGCCATCGGCGTCGAGTTGCC
>JBFGLA010000307.1:0-3161 GCA_041576355.1 Burkholderiales bacterium | reverse complement strand
TCTATCTCGGCGCGATCACCACCCCGGCGATGGAGTTCATCAAACAGTATCGCGAACGCGGCGGCGGCGCGCAGATCTACGGCGTCTCGGTCATCGACAGCGCCCTGGTCTCGGCGAAGCTGGGACCCCAGGTTGCCAGAGGCTTCGCATTCGGCACGGTGGTGCCTCCCACGAGCGCCAAGGTGTTCGCGATCGTGCGCGAGTACCACGAGCTCGCCGCGAAGGCGAAGAATCCGGACCTGGCGGAGCGCTCGATGGAGGGTTTCATCTCGGCCAAGGTGCTGGTGCACGCGCTGCGCAAGGCGGGCAACCCCAGCTCGGCCGGTCTCATCAAGGCCATCTCCGCGACGAGCCAGCTCAACCTGGGCGACTATGTCGTCGACTTCACCCACAAGGAGCACACCGGCAGCCGGTTCGTGGATTTCGCGATTCTCGGCAACCAGGGCCGGGTCATACGGTAGGGAATCTCAAGACAACTGAATATATAGAGGGGCGCGGCCGCAACGATTCCATTCAGCCGGCCTGATCCGCCGCATCGGACCGGCACCGCGAGGCAGCTAGAATAGGGGCCCAGGGAGGCCCCGATGCCCCAGCTGCACTCCGATCTGCGCTTCGCACCCGCGAAAGTCGAGATCGACAAACGCCGTGACGGTACGATGCGCCTGCGCTCGCCGCAGGCGCTTCGTCCGTGCGTGCGCGCGATCGGAGAATGGCTGGTGCACTGGGCGAAGGCAGCGCCCGACCGGGCGTTCCTCGCCGAGCGCTCGGCCGAGGGCTGGCGCAGGATCACCTATCGCGAGGCGCTCGACGCCGCGCGCCGCATCGGCCAGGGATTGCTCGATCGCGGCCTCGACGAATCACGCCCCGTCGCCATTCTTTCGGACAACAGCGTCGATCATGCGCTGCTCGCGCTCGGCGCGCTGCACGTGGGGGTTCCGGTCGCGCCGGTCTCGCCCGCTTACTCGCTGATGTCGAAGGACTTCGCCAAGCTGAAGGCGATCTTCGATCTGCTGAAGCCGGGACTGGTGTGGACCGCCGATCCGGCGAAATTCGCCCCCGCGCTCACCGCCGTCGGGGCGACCCTGGCCGCGCTCGCGGATCTGCTGGGAACGCGCCCGAGCGCGAAAGTCGACGAGGCCTTCGCCGGCATCGGGTCGGAAACGCTCGCGAAGATCCTGTTCACCTCGGGATCGACCGGCGTTCCCAAGGGCGTCATCAACACGCACGGCATGCTGTGCGCGAACCAGCAGATGCTCGCGCAAGGGTGGCCCTTCGTCGAGGACCGGCCCCCGGTCGTCGTCGACTGGCTGCCGTGGAACCACACCTTCGGCGACAACCACAATTTCAACCTCGTACTGCGAAACGGCGGGACCCTCTACATCGACGGCGGCAAGCCCGCGCCGGGGCTGGTCGAGACCACGGCCAAGAACCTGAAGGAGATCGCACCCACAATGTACTTCAATGTCCCGCGCGGCTACGACCTGCTGCTCGGCCATCTCGAGCGCGACTCCGACCTGAGGCGCAATTTCTTCAAGGATCTCGACGTGCTTTTCTACGCCGCGGCGGCGCTGCCGCAGAACCTGTGGGAGCGGATCGAAAAGCTCGCGATCGAAGAGAAAGGCGGCAAGCTGGCGATGCTCTCGGCCTGGGGCTCGACCGAGACTTCGCCGCTCGCGACACAGGTGCACTTTCCCATCGCGCGCGCCGGCGTGATCGGCCTGCCCGTGGCGGGATGCGAGCTGAAGCTCGTCCCTTCCGCAGGCAAGCTCGAAGTGCGCGTGCGCGGCCCGCACGTGACCCCCGGCTATTACCGGCGCGACGACCTCACAAGAGACGCGTTCGACGAGGAAGGCTATTACCGCATCGGCGACGCGGTGAAGCTCGCCGATCCGGGCGATCCCGCGCGCGGAATCGTCTTCGACGGCCGCGTCGCGGAGGACTTCAAGCTCTCCACCGGGACCTGGGTCCACGCCGGCGCGGTGCGCATCAAGCTCATCGCGGCCGGGGACCCGATCATCCAAGACAGCGTGATCACGGGACACGACCGGAACGAGATCGGCGCTCTCGTGTTCCTCAACCCGGCGGCGGCCAAGGACCTCGCGCCCGAAGCGCTGCGCGCCAGGATCGGCGCCGCCCTGCGCGCGCTCGCGGCGGAGTCCGGCGGCAGCTCGATGCACCCGACTCGCGCGCTCGTCATGACCGAGCCGCCCTCGATCGACGCCAACGAGATCACGGACAAGGGATACATCAACCAGCGCGCGGTGCTCGAGCGGCGCGCCGCGCTGGTCGAGCGGCTCTACGCCGGAGGTCCGGACGTGATCGTGCCGACCCCCGCATGACGGGGCGCGAGGCGTTGAATACCGCGACCGAGCAGAACCCGAGCGATCCGGTGGCACGCTGCGCGCGGCGCTGGAGCGAGCGTCTCGCGCGCGACCGGTTTCTCGGGCGCAGCGACGAGCGGCCCGCGCTCGAGCGGCACCTCGACGAGCTGACCGCGGCGCTCGAGCGCCACGATCGCAAACCGCGCGCAAAGGTCGCCGAAGCGATCGCGCGCCTGCGCGACGGCCTCGCCGAGGCCCAATCTGCGCTGCAAGAACCCCGCGCGCGCCTTGCCGAACAGATCGCGAAGCTGCGCGCCGCGCCGGACGCGGCGCCCATGGGTGCCGGCACCGCGCAGATGCTCGAGGAATTCCTCGCTCTATTCACCCGCCGCATCCAGCCCCGGCTGACGCTCGTCCTCAACTCGATCCATCCGCGTCACAATCTGTGGTCCGGGATACTCGAGGACCTCGAGCGCTGCCATACCGAGGCGCTCGAGCACCTGCCGCAGAGCGTGCTGCTGCGCTACGCGGCCGGCGACGCGCCGGTGCATCCCGGACGATCGCTTGCGGACGCCGAGTGCGCGGCGCAGCTCGACGTGCTCTGCCGCGACCCGTGGCGCGCCCCGTTGCGGGTCGGTGCTTTGCGCTGGCGGCTCGGGCGCCGCTACCGCCATCTCGTCATTCCGTTGCGCGAGCTGGCGCACGAGTGGCTGGTCGAGCACACCAGCGTCGATACCCGGTCGCTCGACGATCGGCACCGCGCGACCCATGCCGAGCTGGAGCGCCATGTCCAGGACGCCGCGCGCAGCCTGCGATTCAATCTCGCGACCGCCTCCTCCG
>JBFGLA010000306.1:0-3238 GCA_041576355.1 Burkholderiales bacterium | reverse complement strand
CATCGTTGCGCTCGCGCAACGATGCAAAACACGGAGACCTGATAACCCCAAATTCTTCGCCGCATCGGGCCAACTTCTCGCAGCCCCAAAGCCTGATCACTCAATGAACCTCGTCCTGCAAGGCGCCCCTATCGCCCGCGACGATCTGAGCCGCATCGCCGCGCTCACCGGCGCGAACCACATTGTCGCCCTCGGCCCCGCCGCGGTCCGGCTCACCGGCGTCAAGGAGGGGGCGCCGATCGAAGCCTTCTGCTCCCAGCAGGGGCTCGATTTCGCCTGGGTGCCCGATGAGCGCCGGCTCGAGGACCTGCGCCTGCTCGCGATCGACATGGATTCCACGCTCGTCACCGTCGAGACCATTGACGAGATGGGCGATCTCCTCGGCATCAAGGACCGGATCGCCGCGGTCACCGCGCAGGCGATGCGCGGCGAGATCGACTACGCCGAGTCGCTGCGCCGGCGCGTGGCGCTGCTGGCCGGGCTCGAGGAAGCCGCGCTAGAGCACATCGCGGCGGATCGCATGGCGCTCTCACCGGGCGCGGAGATGTTGATCGGCTCCTGCCGGGGGCGCGGCATCCGCACCCTGCTCGTCTCCGGCGGATTCAGCGCCTTCACCGAACGCCTCAAAGCGCGGCTCGGCATCGACGAGGCACTCTCGAACACGATCGAGATCGTAAACGGCCGGCTTACCGGGCGCGTGCTCGGCGAGATCGTCGACGGCGCCGTCAAGGCGAGAAAGTTCCGGGAGGTCATGCGCTCGCTCGGGGCCGCGCGCGCGCAGACGGTGGCGATCGGCGACGGAGCGAACGACATTCCGGTGCTCGCCGAAGCGGGCGTCTCGGTCGCCTGGCGCGCGAAGCCGGTCGTGCGCGAGCGCGCCACGCACGCGCTCGATTACGCCGGTCTCGACGGCGTCCTCAATCTCTTTCTTTGACTCTTAGAACGAGTAGTTGAGACCGAAACCGAGGCCGGCGACGGTGATGTCGGGATTCTCGGCGAAATAGCGCGGAAACTTGGCCTCGCCGGCGCGATAGACCATCAGGTCGACCGAACCGCGCAGATGCGGCGTGATGATGACTTCGAGGCCCGCGCCGAAGCTCAGGCTGCGGCGCTTGTCCTCGTCGAACGGCAGGTTCGGCGCGCTGCGGTATTCGGTGCGAACGGAGGCGATCCCTGCCAAGGCGTACATGCCGGCGTACTGGCCGATCGGCAGATCGATCCGGCCGTACAGTCCGCCGATCGGCCCGGTGGTCATCGTGGCGGGGACGCCCGCCCTGTCGGTGAGCGAGTCGTCGCGGCGGCCGATCGCCTGAGCTTCGAGCGCAAACATGCTCGTGATGCGATACCCGGCCCTGAGCCGCAGGTGCCCGGTTCCGTACGGCTCCTGGTGCGTGCCCGGGAGGTTCGTCTCGTACTCCAGCGTCGTGGAGAGGAGCGCGATGTCGATGCCGACATAGGCGCCCGGGGAGCGCTCCTGCGCCGCCGCCGGCGCTGCGGCGAGAGCGCAACCCAGCGCCGCGGCGAGGGCGCCAACCCGCTTGATCCGATTCACTCGTTCTCTCCTAAGAATCCCAGCCCGAAAATCGATGCAGCGCGATTGTACGCGAGGCGCAAGCTGGATACCGCACCGATCGAGGCTTAACATAGCTCCCGTCAGATTATCCGATCCCCCCATCGCGCAAGGAGAAAGACGTGAACGACACCGTGAAATACGTCCTCGAAGAATCGCGCCTGCCCAAGCGCTGGTACAACATCATGGCCGACCTGCCCTCGCCGCCGCCGGCGGTGCTCCATCCCGGGACGATGAAGCCGGTGGGGCCGGACGACCTCGCGCCGCTCTTTCCGATGGCACTGATCGGTCAGGAAGTGAGCGCCGAGCGCGAGATCGAGATTCCCGAGCCGGTGCGCGAGATCTACCGGCAGTGGCGCCCGAGCCCGCTCTATCGCGCGCGCCGCCTGGAGAAGGCGCTCCAGACCCCGGCCAAGATCTATTACAAGTACGAGGGCGTCTCGCCCGCCGGCAGCCACAAGCCGAATACCGCGGTCGCGCAGGCCTTCTACAACAAGGAAGCGGGCGTCAGGAAGATCACGACCGAGACCGGCGCCGGACAGTGGGGCTCGTCGCTCGCCTTCGCCGGCGCGCTCTTCGGCATCGAGGTCAAGGTCTACATGGTGCGCGTGTCGTACAACCAGAAGCCGTACCGCCGCGCGCTGATGGAAACCTACGGCGCGAAGTGCATCCCCTCGCCTTCGGCCGAGACCCGCTCGGGGCGCGCGATCCTGGAGAAGAACAAGGACCACCCGGGCAGCCTCGGCATCGCGATCTCGGAAGCAGTCGAGGTCGCGGCGACGAACGACGACACGAAGTATTCGCTCGGGTCGGTGCTCAACCACGTCCTCATGCACCAGACCGTGGTCGGCCAGGAAGCGATCGCGCAGCTCGAGATGGCGGGCGACGATCCCGACGTGCTCGTCGGTTGCACCGGCGGCGGCTCGAACTTCGCCGGGCTCGTGTTCCCTTTCCTCGGCGCTCAGCTGCGCGGCGGCAAGAAGCGGCGCATCGTCGCGATCGAGCCCGCCGCCTGCCCCAGCCTCACGCGCGGCAGATACGCGTACGACTTCGGCGACACCGGGCATCTGACCCCGCTCGTCAAGATGCACACCCTGGGGTCGACCTTCACCCCGCCGGGATTCCACGCCGGCGGGCTGCGCTACCACGGCATGGCGCCGCTCGTCTCGCACTGCAAGGAATTGGGGCTGCTCGAAGCACGCGCCTACACGCAGAGCGAAGTCTTCAAGGCGGGGGTCGAGTTCGCGCGCACCGAGGGGATCCTGCCCGCGCCCGAGGCGAATCACGCCGTGAAAGGTGCGATCGACGAGGCGCTGCGCTGCAAGAAGGAAGGCAAGTCGCAGGTGATCCTGTTCAACCTCTGCGGCCACGGCCACTTCGACATGCAGGCGTACATGGACTACTTCGGCGGCAAGCTCGTCGATCAGCAGTACGACGAGGCGGAGCTGGCGATGGCGCTGGCGGGGTTGCCTTCGGTGCCGAAGGCGGCTTAGAGGTAGAGGGAGAGCAGCGGGAGGACTTTGACTTTCCATGGTCTCCCGACTTTGCAGGGTTGCACTTGCAACTCTGCAAAGTCGGGAGATGGTATTAAGACCTGAACAAGCGCGGTGCTTGCGATCATCACGGCAGGAAAAGTACCTGCACCGCGTACGCGCTGCCGATCGTCGT
>JBFGLA010000305.1:0-3259 GCA_041576355.1 Burkholderiales bacterium | reverse complement strand
AGTTGACGAAGGTGCGCGCGCCCGCCTGCAGGCTCACGAGGTCGTTCGGGTCGAAGCGCGCCCGGTCGAGCGGGTAGCCGCCGCTCGCGGCGAGCGCGGCGGACGGCGCGAGCGCCGTGCCCGCGGCGAGGAGGAGCGTGGAGAGCAGTCTCTTCATGGTCTTCGTCCTCACATCGTCACCCGCTCGGGCACGGGCTTCACCGCGTCCGCCTTCGTGTACCACGGCATGAGGATGAAGAAGAGGAAGTACACCACCGTGCACAGCCGCGCGGCCCAGGTCGCGATGTCCTTGGTGTCGAGGACGAAGGCGTCGAAGCCGAACTGGCCCCAGACCGTGGTCGGCTCGGTGCCCAGATACCCGAGGATCAGGAACACGACCACGAACGCGGCGAGCGCGCTCTTGTAGTACGCACCGCGGTAGCGGATCGACTTCACCGGGCTGCGGTCGAGCCAGGGGAGGAAGAAGAGAATCAGCACCGCGAGCCCCATCGCGAGCACCCCCGGGAATTGCGTCGGCGGGATGCCGAGCCATGCGACCTCGATCGGCGGCACGGCGCGCAGGATCGAGTAATACGGCGTGAAGTACCACACCGGCACGATGTGCTCGGGGGTCTTGAGCGGATCCGCGGGAACAAAATTGTTGGCTTCGAGGAAGTAGCCGCCCATCTCCGGGGCGAAGAACATCACCGCGCAGAATATGGCGAGGAACACGACCGCGCCGACGATGTCCTTGACCGTGTAGTACGGGTGGAACGGGATCCCGTCGAGGGGCTTGCCGTTGGCGTCCTTCTTCTTCTTGATCTCGACTCCGTCCGGGTTGTTCGAACCGACGTCGTGCAGCGCGAGCAGGTGCACGACCACCAGCCCGAGCAGCGCGAGCGGCAGCGCGATCACGTGCAGCGCGAAGAAGCGATTCAGCGTCGCGTCCGAAATGACGTAGTCACCGCGGATCCACACCGCCAGGTCCGGCCCGATGAAGGGCACGGTGGCGAAGAGATTCACGATCACCTGCGCGCCCCAGTACGACATCTGGCCCCAGGGCAGCAGGTAGCCGAAGAACGCTTCGCCCATCAAGCACAGATAAATGAGGACGCCGAAGATCCAGATCAGCTCGCGCGGCTCCTTGTACGAGCCGTACAGCATCGCGCGGAACATGTGCAGGTAGACGAGGACGAAGAACGCCGACGATCCGGTGGAGTGGATGTAGCGGATGATCCAGCCGCCGGGCACGTCGCGCATGATGTACTCGACCGAGCCGAAGGCGAGCGCGGCGTCCGGCTTGTAGCTCATCGTTAGCCAGATGCCCGACACGATCTGGATCACGAGCACGAGCATCGCGAGCGAGCCGAAGTAGTACCAGAAATTGAAGTTCTTCGGCGCGTAGTACTGGGAGAGATGCTTGCGATACTCCTCGGCGACCGAGGGCATCCTCGCATCGAACCACTCCCACAGCGCCATCAATCGAGATGCCATTCCTCATGCCCCTTTCTTGTCTTCGCCGATGAGGATCGTGGTGTCCGACAAGTACGTGTGCTGCGGCACCTCGAGGTTGGTCGGCGCGGGAGCGCCCTTGTAGACCCGCCCCGCAAGGTCGAACTTCGAGCCGTGGCAGGGGCAGTAGAACCCGCCTTCCCAGTCGGCGCCCATTTCGGCCTTGGCGTCGGCGGGCCGGCTCGAAGGCGAGCATCCGAGGTGGGTGCAGATCCCGACCATGACCATGAACTCGGGCTTGATCGAGCGCGTCTCGTTCTTCGCGTACGCCGGCTGCTGCGGCACCTTCGAAACAGGGTCGATCAGCTTGGCGGCGATCTTCTTCAACCCGTCCAGCATCGACGGGGTGCGGCGAATGATCCACACCGGCTTCGAGCGCCACTCGACCACCATCATCTCGCCGGGCTGAAGCTTGGAAATATCGGCCTCGACCGGAGCACCGGCGGCCTTGGCGCGCTCGGAGGGAAACCACGCCGCGACGAACGGCACCGCGGCGCCCACGGACGCCGCCCCGCCCGCCACCGAAGTGGCGATCACGAGATTGCGCCGAGTCTTATCGGGTTGCTTGCTATCGGACATTGAGAGGAACCTGAATGGAGGGAAACGGGGGAAACGCAAAATGGCGGGGCATTATACCGGCCGACCCTCGTAAAGTCCAAGGTTTCTGTTGTAACCCCATGAATGGGCGCTCTTTTTCGGGCTTCTACGCCTTCACCCAAGAACCTCGGGAAGCGCTTGCTGCACTGCGACGCGGGTGCCAGCGTGAGCGACGCGGGGCGCGTCGCGCATGTTAGATTACGCGCCCGATGTATCGCCTCTGGCTCGTTTTCTCGCAGGCGACGACAGTCGCCGTTGCGGTGCTTTTCGTCGTTTCCACGTTCCATCCGGAATGGCTTCCGACGCGCACGATCGCGCAGCCCGCGCCGATCGCCGTCGCGCCGCAGGCGCCGGCGCCCGCTGCAAGCGCCAGCACGCGGACCGATTCGTACTACGACGCGGTGCGCCGCGCGACGCCGGCGGTCGTGAACATCTTCACCAGCAAGGAAGTGCGCAGCGCCCGCCACCCGCTGCTCGACGACCCGATCTTCCGGCGCTTCTTCGGCGACCAGTTCCCCGAGGACTCGCAGCGCGCGACGAGCCTGGGCTCGGGAGTCATCATCAACGCCGCGGGATACGTCATCACGAACAACCACGTCGTCGAGGCCGCGGACGAAATCGAGGTCGCGCTCGCCGACGGCAAGACGCTGCTCGCGCAGGTCGTGGGCAACGACCCCGAGACCGATATCGCCGTGCTGCGCATCAACGGGGAGAAGCTCCCCGCGATCGCGCTCGGCTCCTCGGAAGCGCTGCGCGTGGGCGACGTCGTTCTCGCGATCGGCAATCCCTTCGGCGTCGGGCAGACGGTGACGATGGGAATCGTCAGCGCGCTGGGCCGCTCCGGCATCAATCCCGACGGCTACGAGAACTTCGTGCAGACCGACGCCGCGATCAATCCCGGCAACTCGGGCGGCGCGCTGGTCAACCTGCGCGGCGAGCTGGTCGGCATCAACACCGCGATCCTGTCGCAGTCCGGCGGCAACATGGGCATCGGCTTTGCCATCCCCTCGAACATGGTCAAGCAGGTCATGCAGCAGCTGATCGAGTACGGCAAGCCAATCGAGCCCGGGATCGAGGGTGTGCAGTGGCTGGGCGACAGCTACGCCGCCCGCTTTGACCTCGCCGGCGCGGTCGTGCGTGACGTCGAGCCGCGCAGCCAGGGGGCCGACCT
>JBFGLA010000304.1:0-3338 GCA_041576355.1 Burkholderiales bacterium | reverse complement strand
CGCCGATGATCAGGCCGAGCGCGACGCGACGTTTCGCCGCCGCCTCGAACGTCTTCGGCTCGAATGGCAGGCGCTCGAGCTTCACGCCGCGCGCCTGGAGATCGGCAGCCGCCCGCTCGGCCATTTGTTGAGTCTCGATCTCGACCAGGGACTTCGGCAGCGTCAGCGAGGTCGAGTCAAGCAGGGCCTGCATGGCCTGATTCTTGATGCGCGACTCCACGCGCTTCTTCACCTCGCGCTCGACATTGCCCGCGATTTCCACGCGCATCTTCGCGAGATCCCCGTCCGCGACCCCGAGGCCTTTGGCGAACTCGGCGTCGACCGCAGGGAGTCTGGGTTCCTCCACCTGCTTGATGCTGAGCGAGAAGCGCGCAGTCTTACCGGCCACGTCCTTGCCGTGGTAATCGTCGGGGAACTTGAGCTCGAATTCCCTGTTCTCGCCCTCAGAAGCGCCGCGCACCGCCGCCTCGAATTCGGGCAGCATGCGGCCTTCCCCGAGCACGAACGCGAATCCGGTCGCGTCGCCCCCGCCGAAGGGCTGCCCTGCAATCGTTCCGTGAAAATCCACTGTGACGCGGTCGCTGTCCTGCGCCGCTCGTGCCGCCCTCACGTAACGCACGCGCTGCTTACGTAGGATCTCGATCGTGCGCTCGATCGCCGCATCGTCCACCTCGATCTGCGGCCGCTCGATGGTCGATCCCGACACATCGCCCGGCTTGATTTCCGGATAGATCTCGAAGGTCGCGCTGAACTCGAGCGCCCGGTCGCCGCCGCCGTCCTTCTTCTCGATGCGGGGATAACCCGCGACCTTGAGCTTGGCTTCGCGAACCGCGTCGCCAAAGGCCTTCTCGACCGCGCCCTGCAGAACCTCGCCCCGGACCTGCGGTCCGTATTGCTGCGCGACGATCTTCAACGGCACCTTGCCTGGTCGAAAGCCGGGCATCTTCACGTTGCGCGCGAGATTCTTGAGGCGCTCGTCCACCTTGCGCTCGATATCCTCAAGCGGCAATGTCATCGACAGGCGCCGCTCCAGCGTGCTCAGAGTTTCCACGTTGACTGCCATTTCCTTTCGCGTCCTCGACTGTCTTGCCGCCCGTTCGCGCTGGTGCGAAGGGTGGGACTCGAACCCACATGCGTTACCGCGCTGGAACCTAAATCCAGTGCGTCTACCAATTCCGCCACCTTCGCTCGTAGCGGCAAGCGAAATGCCGCGCCATTATACGCTGAATGCTCACTGCCGCTCCGCGCGCGCCGCCATTTCCCCTTTAGAATCAATCGGTGTCAGTCGGTCATTACGAGAACTTTCCGGTCGCTTCGCTTCTGCTCCCCGCCGCGCTGCGGGCGCCGGTGACGATCATCTACCGGTTTGCCCGGAGCGCGGACGATTTTGCGGACGAAGGCGATCTTCCGGCTGCCGAGCGGCTCGCCCGGCTCGAGGATTATCGCGCCAAGATGCAAGCGATCACTCGGGGTGAGACCCCGGACGATTCCTTGTTCGGCGCTATCGCGCGCCTCGTGCGCGACCACGCGCTGCCAGCGCAGCTCTTCCTCGACTTGCTGGACGCTTTCTCGCAAGACGTGGTCAAGCATCGCTACGCGAGCTTTGCCGAGCTGCTCGATTACTGCCGCCGCTCCGCCAACCCGGTGGGCCGCCTGCTGCTGCATTTGTTCCGCGCGGCGACGCCGGAAAACCTGCGCGACTCGGACGCGATCTGCAGCGCGCTCCAGCTCATCAACTTGTGGCAGGACATCGAAATCGACTACGCCAAGGGACGCGTCTACCTGCCGCAGGACGAGATGGCCCGGTACGGCGTCGCCGAATCGCACTTGACCGAGCGGCGCTGCGACCCGGCCTGGCGCGAGCTGATCGCCTTCCAGATCGAGCGCGCGCGCGCGATGCTAGAATCCGGCGCACCGCTCGGGCGCAGGCTCGACGGGCGGGTCGGACTGGAGATCCGTGCGACCGTCGCGGGCGGCCGGCGTATCCTGGACAAGCTCGCCGCCGCGCGCGGCGACATGTTCCACCGCCGCCCGATGCTCAAGTGGTTCGACTGGCCGCTCATCCTGATCGGCGCCGTGGCCCGGCGCACGTAACGCGGAATCGACCGCCCCACTGCCCGCTCATGACGCCCGACGAATACTGCCAAAGCAAGGCGGCTTCGAGCGGTTCGTCGTTCTATTACAGTTTCCTTTTCCTGCCGCCCGAGCGCCGTCGGGCCATTACCGCCCTGTACGCGTTTTGCCGCGAGGTGGACGACGTGGTCGACGAGTGCGCCGATCCGTTCCTCGCGCGCACCAAGCTCGCCTGGTGGCGGACCGAGGTCGGGAATCTATTCGCAGGCTCGCCGCAGCACCCGGTCACGCGCGCGCTTGCGCCCGCCGTGGCGGCGTTCGGGGTCACGGCCGAGCGTCTGAACGAGATCGTGGACGGCATGGAGATGGATCTCGCGCAGACGCGTTATCCCGATTTCGCGGCTTTGGAGCGATATTGCTACCTGGTGGCGAGCGTGGTGGGCCTGCTCGCTGCGGGGATATTCGGATATCGAGATCCGCGCACACTGGAATACGCGAAGCGCCTGGGCGTCGCGTTCCAGCTCACCAACATCATCCGCGACGTCGGCGAGGATGCGCGCAAAAGCCGTATCTACCTGCCGCTCGACGAGCTGAGCGCGCACGGCGTCGATCCGGCCGACATCCTGCGCGCGAAGCAAAGCGAAGCGTTCGCGCGGCTGATGCGCTTCCAGGCCGAGCGTGCGCAATCCTGGTACGAGCAGGCGCTCGCCGCGCTCCCCGAGATCGATCGCAAGACGCAGCGCCCGGGCCTCATCATGGCCGGCATCTATCGCGCGCTGCTGCATGAGATCGAGGCCGAGGACTTCCGCGTCCTGACCCAGCGTAAGTCGCTCACGCCGCTGCGCAAGCTCTGGATCGCCTGGAAGACCTGGGTCACGATCTGAGCGATGGCAGCGCGCGAGCGAGTCGCCGTGGTCGGCGCGGGCTATGCCGGGATGGCGGCGGCGGTCACGCTCGCGGGCGCGGGCGTTGCCGTGACGGTATTCGAGTCCGGCCCCGTCCCCGGCGGGCGCGCGCGGCGCGTGCAGAGCCGCGGCGAAACGCTGGACAACGGCCAGCACATTCTCGCCGGCGCGTACGCGACGCTATTCAGCTTGATGCGCCAGGTGGGAGTGCCTGCGGAGGCGGCGATTCGCCTGCCGCTCGAGCTGCGCTATGCCGACGGATTCGCGCTACGCGCGCTCTACCTGCCCGCACCGCTCGACCTGCTCATCGGGCTGCTGGCGGCGCGCGGAGTCTCCCTTCCTGAGCGAATCGGCGCGCTG
>JBFGLA010000303.1:0-3380 GCA_041576355.1 Burkholderiales bacterium | reverse complement strand
GTCGACCCGAAGGGAAATCGATGGCGCGGCAGAATCCTTGTTCGATGCCGTCGCGCGGAGGGTGATAGCAAGCAGCGTGGTCAAAACTTTTCCGCTTCGGGAAGCTGCAGCTGCGCACAAGTTCATCGGCGGACGCAAGACGACGGGCTCGATCGTCATGCTTCCGTTCGGGTAAGTGATCCACAAAGGGGGGAAACATCATGTCGATCACACGCCACGAAATTAGAAAGATCACGGACCAGAATCGCGGTCAGCCGATCATCAGCCAGGCAGTCGTTTACGGCAACGTGGCCTATTTGGCCGGCGTCACGCCCAATCCGATTGTCGGCGATATCAAAACCCAGACTGCTCAAGTGCTCCGACGCGTCGATGAGCTCCTCAAGCTCGCGGGAACAGACAGATCACGGCTACTAAGCGCCCAAGTATGGATCGCTGACATGCGCCTATTCGAAGATCACAACGCTGTCTGGAATGAGTGGGTCGATCCGGCAAACGCTCCGGTGCGGGCTTGTCTCACAACCGAGTTTTGGCGACCTGGGATGCTCGTTGAAATTATGGTGGTTGCAGCCTTGCCGTGAGCCTATTGCTCCCAAGAGCAAAACCCCGACCAACGGACTATTGCCCTACGAATTCCCTACGTTTTCTCTACGTGGGTCGGGCCGCGAGTCCACTGGCGCCGTGCAACTACTTGAAGAGATTGGTAGGTCGTGGCGGATTCGAACCGCCGACCAACGGATTAAAAGTCCGCTGCTCTACCAGCTGAGCTAACGACCCGTGGAAAAGGGCGGAATTTTACTTTTCCGCCACGGATCGCGCAACGATTCTTCAGCTCTCGCGGCTGATGCGCCAGTACTGGACTTTCATCGTCGCCGCCGCACCCGCGACGATCGCAAAAAACGTGATGATCGAGCCGAGCGCGAGCGTCGAAAACCCGGTGATGCCCTGCCCGACGGTGCAACCGAGCGCAGTAATCCCGCCGAATCCCATCAGCATGCCGCCGACGATGTGGCTCGCGGTGTCTCCCGCGTCGCGAAAGCCTTCCCAGCGGAAGGTCCGCGTCGCAAGCGCGTACGCCGCCGACCCGGCGATGACGCCCGCCGCCGACGCGATGCCGTAGGTGATGATCTTGGACTTGTCGGTCCAGAGCATGAGGTATTCGAGCGTGAACGCCATCGGCGAGACGAACGAAAACGATTCCATCCGCCCGGTGTTGGTGGCGACAAACGCCTCCTGCAGGGTGTTCGGGTCCTCGGCGAGGTAGCCGATGCGTCCGCTCACGTACCAGCCGCCGACCACGACCAGCCCGGTGACGACTCCGCCCAGGGTGTAGTCGAAGCTCGAGCGGAAATCGCGGCTCGAGTAGACGTACGCGACCAGCCCGCCGCCGACGAGGGCGGCGAGGATCGCGATCCAGGCGCTCTTCGCCATCCCGCTCGCCGCGGCGGCGAGCGAAGGCAGGTCCTGGCCCGTGCCGAGCGTCACCGACGCCTGCTCCAGCACGCCGACGCGGACGGCTCCGGTCAGGCCGCGCAGGGTCATGTACGCGGCAATCCCCAGGAAGACGAACACGATCACCGACTTCAGATTGCCGGCGCCGATTCGGATCAGGGTCTTCGAGCCGCAGCCCGAGCCGAGGGTCATCCCGACCCCGAAGAGAAACCCGCCGACGATGTAGGAGAGCCAGGTGAAGTTCCGCGACGGGTAGATCGACTTCGACAGGTCGACGACGCCGGCCAGGTGCAGCGCGCTCGAGCCGATGATGGCGACGGCGATCGCGAGCAGCCACATGCGCATGCGGTTCGTGTCGCCCATGTTCACCCAGTCCGACACCGCTCCCATGGTGCAGAAGTTGGTCCTGTTCCCGACTGCGCCGAAGATAAACGCAAGGGCGAATGCACCCCAGGCGACGTAGGACGCGACCTGCGCCGGATCGACTTCGTTCACGGCCCCTTCCCTCCGAGAAGGCTTCGAAGCGAAGCAATATAGCGCAGCCGCCCCGGCAGTCGAATCGGAGAGACGAAAGCGATCATCAACCCGGCTGATAGCGCGTCGTATCGGGCACTGCGGCGGCCTCGAACCCGGCCTTGCGTATCCGGCACGCGTCGCATTGGCCGCAGGCGCGCCCCTCGGCATCCGGCTGGTAGCAGGTCACGGTATCCGCAGGCTCCACGCCGAGCTCGAGGGCGAGCTTGACGATCCCCGCTTTGGGCAGGTCGATAAGCGGGGCGCGGATCCGGGTGCGCCGGCCCTCGACGGCGGCCTTGGTCGCGAGGTTCGCCATCGTTTCGAAGGCATTCAAATACTCGGGCCGGCAGTCAGGATAGCCGGAGTAGTCGACCGCGTTCGCGCCGAGGAAGATGTCCTGCGCGCCGAGCACCTCGGCCCAGGCGAGCGCGAGGGATAGAAGCACGGTGTTGCGCGCCGGAACATAGGTTACGGGGATATCGGCCGCAGGCCCGCGGCTTGGCACCTCGATCGAGCGGTCGGTGAGCGCCGAGCCGCCGAACTGCGACAGATCGAGCCGCACGATCCGGTGCTCGATCGCCCCGAGCCGGCGCGCCAGGCGCCGCGACGCATCGAGCTCCGCGCCATGGCGCTGCCCGTAGTCGACCGAAAGCGCGTAGCAATCGTAGCCTTCGCGCCGCGCCCAGGCGAGGGTGGTGGCGGAGTCGAGTCCGCCGGAGAGGAGGACGACCGCCTTCAGCGCCGGGCCCCCTGCGTCAGGCGCTGCTTCGCGCTCGCCGCGGCGGGACTGTCGGGATATTTGAGGATGAGGTTCTCGAGCGTCGATTGCGCCGCGCGCCGGTCCCCCATCGCTTCCTGCGAGCTGGCGATATTGAGCATCGCGTCCGGTGCCTTGGCGTGATCGGGCCACACCACGAGCACCTTCTGCTGCGCGGCGATCGCGTTCTTGTAATCGCTCTGCGCGTAGTAGGCGTTGCCGATCCAGTACTGGGCCGAAGGCGCGAGCGGGCTCGCCGGGTAGGTCACGAGAAATCCCTGGAACGTCGAGATCGCGAGGGGGTAGTTGCCGAGCTTGAACTGGTTCAGCGCCGCCTCGTAGGATTTCGCCTCGCCGGAGACCGCGCTCGGATCGCTCGCGGCGGGTTTTTCCGGCGGCTGCGGCTGCTGCTGCGCTTGCTCGAGCTTGCGCAGCCGGGTATCGATATCGAGGTAGAGATCCTTCTGCCGCCGCTCCGTCGTCTCGAGCTGGTGAGCGAGCACTTCGACCTGGCCCCGCATGCGCGCGATCTCGGTGCGCAGCGCATCGATCTGACCCGCGAGGTCGAGTATCGCGCGCCGATCGGCCGCCCCCGCCGCGCTCGCCTCGATCGCGGCGAGCCGCTCCTCGATCGCCTTCTGATGGGCGTCGAACCGCT
>JBFGLA010000302.1:0-3387 GCA_041576355.1 Burkholderiales bacterium | reverse complement strand
GCCGCCATCGACGCGATCGGAAGAAAAGCGACGAGGGGCGCCACCGCGACCAGCACGATCACGAGGAACAGGGCCGAGGAGGCCGCCGCGAGAGGCGTGCGGGCCCCGGCCTCGTAATTGACGCCCGAGCGGTTGAACGAAGCCGCGGTCGGATAGCCGGAAAAGAAGCTCGCGGAGATATTTGCGAGCCCCTGGCCGATGAATTCCTGGTTGCTGTCGATTCGCTGCCCCGACTTGAGGGCGATGCCGCGGGCGATCGAGGTCCCCTCCGTGAGCACGAGCACGGTCACGCCGAAAGCGATTCCCATCAACGATTTGAGCGTGTCGGGCGATATATCGGGACGCGACAGATGCGGAATCGCGCTTGGCAGTGCACCGAGGGTGCGAATTCCGGTTTCGTCGAAGCCGAGCGAGAAATTGAGGGCGAACCCGGCCACGCTTCCGGCGACGAGCGCCGTGATCATGTATGGAACTCTCTTCACGTAGCGCCGCGACAGGAATCCGGCGGCGAGCGTCACGACGCCGACGACAACCACGTAGTATTGGAGCTCGGGCAGGCGCAGGACGAAGTCCCGCACCGTGGTCAGGAACGAGCTGCCGGGAGCGATGTCGATGCCGAAGAAGTTGCGCAGCTGGCTCGCGATGATGAGCGTTCCGGCGCCCGCGGTGAAGCCGACGACGACCGAGTGCGATACGAAGTTCACGATCCGTCCGAGACGGAGCATTCCCATGGCGAGCATCATCGCGCCCGACATGAGCGACAGGGTGAGCACGAGGCTGATGTACTTCTCCGATCCGGGTACCGCGAGCGGCGACACGGTGGCGAAGACGAAGAGCGACACTGCGTTGGTCGGGCCGGTCACCGCATGCCACGACGATCCGAACAGCGCCGCCACCACCGCCGGGATCATCGCCGCGTACAGCCCGTACTCGGGAGGCAATCCGGCGAGGGTCGCGAACGCGATGCCCTGCGGGACGACGAGGACTGAGCCTAGGAATCCGGCGCTCAGATCCGCGCGCAGGGCGGGGCGCGTGAGGCGGTGCCGCCAGGCGAGCGGCGGAAACAGTTTCTGCGCGCTGATCATGATCGAGGAAAAGAGTGGAATAATAACGTCGCTCGCCCGCGGCGAGCGTCAAACGCGCTTCGCAGCAGATAAAGACGGTCAATGCCGAGGCTTGCAGCCAACCTGTCGCTGCTTTTTCCGGAGCTCCCATTTCTCGATCGATTCGCGGCGGCGGCGCAAGCCGGATTTCGCCACGTCGAGTATCAGTTTCCGTATGCATTCGATCCGGCCGCGGTGGCCGAGCGCGCGCGCGCCGCGGGCGTGCAGGTGGTGCTGCACAACCTGCCGGCCGGCGACGCGGCGAAAGGCGAGCGGGGAATCGCCTGCCTGCCCGGACGCGCGAGTGAATTCCGCGCGGGCGTCGAGCGCGCGATCGAATATGCGCGCGCGGCCGGGTGTGCGCGGCTCAACTGCCTCGCCGGGATCGCGCCGCGGGACGCGGCGCATTTCGACGCCCTGGTCGCGAACGTGCGCGATGCCGCCGAGACGCTGCGCGGCGCGGGCCTCGCGCTGATGCTCGAGCCGATCAACACGCGCACGGTCCCGGGTTTCTTCCTCGCGGGATCGAGGCAGGCGATCGAGGTGCTGGACGCGGCCGGATCGGACAACGCCTTTCTGCAGTACGACGTCTTCCACATGCAGATCATGGAGGGCGATCTCGCGCGCACGATCGAGCGGCTCCTGCCGCGGATCGGCCACATCCAGCTCGCCGACGTCCCCGATCGCAACGAGCCGGGGACCGGCGAGGTCAATTTTCCCTGGCTGCTCGAGCATATCGATCGCCTGGGCTATTCGGGCTTCGTCGGTTGCGAATACAATCCCAGGGACGATACGGTTGCCGGCCTCGCTTGGGCGAGGCCTTACCTCTGATCTCTGATCGATTCCACGATGGGTGCTGACGAGCGCGTCGAATCCGGCATCAACGCCGACCAGCAGCGCGAGGTCGCGGCGGCGCTGCGCAAGCTCCTGCCCGCGCGCGCCGTGCTGCACGAGACCGAAGACACGCGCCCCTACGAGTGCGACGGCTTGACCGCCTACCGCACCCTGCCGATGGTCGTCGCGCTGCCGGAAACCGAGGAGCAAGTGCAGGGCGTGCTCGCAACCTGCCATGCGATGAACGTGCCGGTCGTGGTGCGCGGCGCGGGCACCGGGCTCTCCGGCGGCGCGATGCCGAGAACGGACGGCGTGCTGCTCTCGATGGCGAAATTCATGCGCGTGACCCGGATCGATCCGCTCGCGCGCGTCGCGGTGGTGCAGCCGGGCGTGCGGAACCTCGCGATCTCGGACGTGGTCGCGCCCTTCGGCCTGTACTACGCGCCCGATCCGTCGAGCCAGATCGCGTGCACGATCGGCGGCAACGTGGGCGAGAACTCGGGCGGCGTGCATTGCCTGAAGTACGGTCTCACCGTGCACAATATCGTCGCGCTGCGCGGCTACACGATCGAAGGCGAGCGGGTGCAGTTCGGCTCCGAGGCGCTCGATGCGCCCGGGCTCGACCTGCTCGCGCTGATGATCGGCTCCGAAGGCATGCTTGCGGTCGTGACCGAAGTGACCGTGAAACTGCTGCCCAAGCCGCAGCTTGCGCGAGTGGTGATGGCTTCGTTCGCAGACGTCGAGAAGGCGGGCGAGGCGGTCGCCGCGGTGATCGCCGAAGGGATCGTTCCGGCGGGTCTGGAGATGATGGACAAGCCGGCGACGCACGCGGTCGAGGAGTTCGTTCGCGCCGGCTACGACCTCGAGGCGGAGGCGATCCTCTTGTGCGAAGCCGACGGCACGCCCGAGGAAGTCGAGGAGGAGATCGAGCGCGTCAAGGCCGTGCTGACGCGCGCCGGGGCGACCCGGATCCAGGTCTCGCGCGACGAGTCCGAGCGGCTCAAGTTCTGGTCGGGGCGCAAGGCGGCCTTTCCGGCGGTCGGCCGCATCTCGCCCGACTACTACTGCATGGACGGCACCATCCCGAGAAAGCGCCTGGGCGAGATCCTGCGCTTCATCGCGCAGCTCGAGAAGAAGTACGGCCTGCGCTGCCCCAACGTTTTCCACGCCGGGGACGGCAACCTGCACCCGTTGATCCTCTTCGATGCCAACGACCCCGACCAGCTGCGCCGCACCGAGGAATTCGCCGCCGAGGTGCTCGAGAAATGCGTCGAGGTGGGAGGGACGATCACCGGCGAGCACGGCGTGGGCGTCGAGAAGATCAACCAGATGTGCTTCCAGTTCCGTCCCGAGGAGCTGGAGGCCTTCCACGCCGTGAAGCGCGCCTTCGACCCGAAGGCGCTGCTGAACCCCGGCAAGGCGGTGCCGACGCTCGCGCGCTGCGCCGAGT
>JBFGLA010000301.1:0-3417 GCA_041576355.1 Burkholderiales bacterium | reverse complement strand
GGGGCCCGCGGTGAGATCCAGCTCACCGACGCGCTCAGGAAGCTCGTCGCGGAGGAGAAGGTCCTCGCCGTCGAGATCGACGGCAAGCGCTTCGACGCGGGCACGCCGTTCGGGTTCCTGCAGGCCACGATCGAGTCGGCGCTGGCCCGCGACGACATCCGCC
Source organism: Burkholderiales bacterium (assembly GCA_041576355.1). Classification (GTDB taxonomy): domain Bacteria; phylum Pseudomonadota; class Gammaproteobacteria; order Burkholderiales; family SG8-39; genus JAOUFA01. The sequence goes on along the minus strand of JBFGLA010000301.1, from coordinate 3,254 downwards.
CGCAGCTCGTCGATTGGCTTCGCGAGAAGCTGGCCGTCGCGAGCCCGGGGGAGAAGACGGCGCCGGGCCGGGAGGACGGAAAGGACGTTGGACAAGCTCCGCATTGACGGCGGCCGGTCGCTCTACGGGACCATTCGCGTCTCCGGCGCGAAGAACGCCGCCCTGCCCCAGCTCACCGCCGCCCTCCTGACCGCGGACGAGCTGCGGCTCGACAACGTGCCCGACGTGCGGGACGTCTCGACTCTGATCCGCCTGCTCGGGGACCTGGGCGTGCAGTGCGAGCGGCTCGGCCGCCATCGCTGGGCGCTCAAGACGCCCGAGGTCGCGCGCGACGAGGCGCCGTACGACCTCGTGCGCACGATGCGCGCGTCGATCCTGGTGCTGGGCCCTCTGCTCGCGCGCTTCGGGCAGGCCCGCGTGTCCTTGCCCGGCGGGTGCGCGATCGGCCAGCGCCCGGTCGACCAGCACATCCGCGGCCTGCAGGCGATGGGCGCCGAGATCAGCATCGACCACGGCTACATCGTGGCGAAGGCCTCGCGCCTGCGCGGGGCGCGCATCGTGACCGACATGGTCACGGTCACCGGCACCGAGAACCTGATGATGGCCGCAACGCTGGCCGACGGCGAGACGGTGATCGAGAACGCCGCGCGCGAGCCCGAGGTGGTCGACCTCGCGAAATGCCTCACCGCGATGGGCGTGCGGATCGAGGGCGCGGGAACCGACGTGATCCGTATCGAGGGCGTGCCATCGCTCAAGGGAACCACGCATCACATCATGCCCGACCGCATCGAGACCGGCACCTTCCTCGCCGCGGTCGCGGTTGCCGGAGGCCGGGTGCGCTTGACGGGCACTCAAGCGGGAACGCTCGACGCCACGCTCGCCAAGCTGCGCGAGGCGGGGGCGCGCCTCGCGGTGGCGAACGACACGATCGAAATCGAGATGGATCGCAAACCCGAGTCGGTGAGCCTGCGCACCGCGCCGTTCCCGGGATTCGCCACCGACATGCAGGCTCAGTTCATGGCGCTTGCGACGATCGCGCGCGGCACCGCGACCATCACCGAGACGATATTCGAGAACCGCTTCATGCACGCGCTCGAGCTGCAGCGCCTGGGCGCCGACATCTCGATCCAGGGCCACACCGCGGTGGTGAAGGGCGTCGAGCGCCTGCAGGGTGCGACCGTCATGGCGACCGACCTGCGCGCCTCGGCGGGCCTGGTGATCGCGGGGCTCGCCGCCGAGGGACACACGCTCGTCGATCGCATCTACCATCTCGATCGCGGCTACGAAGCACTCGAAGCGAAACTCTCGGCGCTCGGGGCGCGGGTCGAGCGGGTGCGTTAGCGGACGAGCGCAGCCGCGCGCCGGAGAAGAGACGGCGGCGACATGGGAGGGCCGAACGGATGCGCGACTTGAACGGAAAGGTGGCGGTCGTTACCGGCGCGGGTTCCGGCATCGGCAGATCCTTGTGTATCGCCTTGGCGAAGGGAGGCTGCTCGCTGGCGGCGGCGGACATTGACGAAGCGAGCGCGGCGCAGACCGCGGCCGTGGCGGGCAAGCACGGCGTGAAAGCCACTAGCCATCGCGTCGATGTCGCCGAGATCGAGCGCATGCGCGAGTTTCCGTCGGAGGTGCTCGAGGCGCACGGCCGCGTGCATATTCTGGTCAATAACGCGGGCGTCTCGGTGTCGCACACCGTGCGCGAGGCGACGCTCGAGGACCTCGAGTGGATCGTGGGAATCAACTTCTGGGGCGTCGTTTACGGCTGCAAGTTTTTCCTGCCTTACCTGGAGAAAGAGTCCGAAGCCGCGATCGTCAACCTGTCGAGCCTCTTTGGTCTCATCGGGGTTCCCACACAGGCCTCGTATTGCGCGACCAAGTTCGCGGTGCGCGGGTTTACCGAATCCTTTCGCGCGGAGCTCGAAGCGAGCGGCAGTCCCGTTCGCATCACTTGCGTGCATCCCGGCGGCATCGACACGAATATCGTGCGCAACGGCCGCTTCCGCCAGGGCATGGCCGGCGTGCCTACCCAGCAGGCGGCAATCGCGCGCTTCAAGAAGCTCGCGATTACCACGCCCGACCGGGCGGCGGACGAAATCGTCGCCGCGATCAAGCGCGGCCGCCCGCGTCTGCTGGTCGGGCGCGACGCGAAGCTGCTCAGCCTCGTGCAGCGTCTGATGCCCGTCGGATACCAGAACGTCTTCGCGCGAATGGTGCGCGGAGCGTCGTCGCCCGAAGGGAGCGCGGGAGGCGGATCATGAACGCGCGGCATTCCGCCGGGGGCACGGAGCCAGACGCGGCGTTTCCGATCGCGATCATCGGCTGCGGGTTTGCCGGGATGTGCGTCGCGATCAAGCTGAAAGAGGCGGGGATCGACTCGTTCACGGTTTTCGAGCGCAATCGCGAGCTGGGCGGGACGTGGTGGGCGAACCGGTACCCGGGCGCGGCGTGCGACGTGCCATCCCATCTCTATTGTTTTTCGTTCGCGCCGAAACCCGACTGGTCGCGCATTTACGCGCCCCAGGCGGAGATCCTGGAGTACATGAAGGATTGCGCCGACCGGTACGATCTGCGCCGGCACATTCGCTTTAACACCGAGGTCACGGGGGCCGAGTTCGACGAGGCGTCGGGGCGCTGGCGTGTCGATCTGCGCTCAGGCGATTCGGTGTTCGCGCGCGCCCTCGTCGTCGGCAACGGGCCGCTCAGCAAGCCTGCGTTCCCGGACATCCCAGGCGTCGAGCGCTTCGAAGGAAAGAGCTTCCACTCGGCGCAGTGGGATTCCGGGTACGACCTCACCGGAAAGCGGGTAGCGGTCATCGGCACGGGCGCGAGCGCGATCCAGTTCGTTCCCGAGATCGCGCGTCAGGTGAAGGAGGTGCACGTCTTTCAGCGCACCCCGCCGTGGATCATCCCTCGGCCGGACCGCGCGTACACGAAGCGGGAGAAATGGCTCTTCCGCACTTTCCCGGTGCTGCAGAAGCTGCATCGCTGGAGGATCTACTGGACGCTGGAGGCGCGCGCGCCGGCTTTCATTCGCGCGACGTGGGTGATGAAGCTGCTCGCGCTCGGTGCGCTGCGGCACATGCGGCGGCAGATCCGGGAGCCGACGCTACGCGCCGCGCTCACGCCCGACTACGTCGTCGGCTGCAAGCGCGTCCTGCTCTCGAACGACTACTACCCTGCGCTGCAGCGGCCGAACGTGGAGCTGGTGACCGACGCCATCGCCGAGGTCCGCTCCGACCGCGTCGTGACGCGCG
>JBFGLA010000300.1:0-3447 GCA_041576355.1 Burkholderiales bacterium | reverse complement strand
GAGCACGACGCCCACGATGTTCTTGCCGATGTCGTGCACGTCGCCCTTCACGGTGGCGATCACGATCTTGCCCTTCGCGCGCAAGCCTTCGCCGGAGGCGGCCTTTTCGGCCTCGATGTACGGAACGAGGTGCGCGACCGCCTGTTTCATGACCCGCGCCGACTTGACCACCTGCGGCAGGAACATCTTGCCCGAGCCGAACAGGTCGCCGACGACGTTCATGCCGTCCATCAAGGGGCCCTCGATCACCTCGATCGGCCGCGCGGACTTGCGCCTCGCCTCCTCGGTGTCCTCGACGACGTGGGTCGAGATGCCGTGCACGAGCGCGTGGATGAGTCGCTCCTCGACCGTGCCTCGGCGCCAGGCGTCGTCGCGGGCAGTTTCGCGGGCGCCCGATTTCACCGTGTTGGCGAATTCCACCAGGCGCTCGGTCGCGTCGGCGCGGCGGTTGAAAATGACATCCTCGACTCGCGTGCGCAGCTCGGGGTCGAGATCCTCGTATACCCCGAGCTGGCCGGCGTTGACGATCCCCATCGACATTCCGGCGCGAATCGCGTGGTAGAGGAAAGCGCTGTGCATCGCCTCGCGCACGGCGTCGTTGCCGCGGAAGGAGAAAGACAGGTTCGACACGCCGCCCGATACCTTGGCGCCGGGCAGGTTTGCGCGGATCCACTTTGTCGCCTCGATGAAGTCGAGGCCGTAGCGGGCATGCTCCTCGAGCCCCGTCGCGACCGCGAAGATATTCGGGTCGAAAATGATGTCCTCGAGCAGGAATCCCGCCTTGCGCGTCAGGAGCTCGTGCGCGCGCCGCGCGATCTCGATGCGGCGCTCGAGCGTGTCGGCCTGGCCGCGCTCGTCGAAGGCCATCACGATCACCGCGGCGCCGTACTTTCTCACCAAGCGGGCCTGGCGCAGGAACTCCTCCTCGCCCTCCTTCAGGCTGATCGAATTCACCACGCCCTTGCCCTGCAGGCACTTGAGACCCGCCTCGATGACGCTCCATTTGGAAGAATCGACCATCACCGGAACGCGCGCGATATCGGGCTCCGCGGCGACGAGGTTGAGAAAGGTCACCATGGCCTTCTCGGAGTCGAGCATCGCCTCGTCCATGTTGACATCGATGACTTGCGCGCCGTTTTCGACCTGCTGGCGCGCGACCGAAAGCGCCTCGGGGTAGTTGCCGGCGAGTATCAGGCGCGCGAAAGCCTTCGACCCGGTGACATTAGTCCGCTCGCCGACGTTCACGAAGAGCGAATCGTCGCCGACGTTGAGCGGCTCGAGTCCTGCGAGCCGCAGCTTTCCCGGCAGCGTGGGTACGGTGCGCGCCGGCGCGGCACGCACCGCTTGCGCGATCTGGCGGATGTGCTCGGGCGTCGTGCCGCAGCACCCGCCCGCGATATTGAGCCATCCGCTGCGCGCCCATTCTCCCATCTGCTGCGCCATCGACTCGGGCGTGTCGTCGTACTCGCCGAACGCGTTCGGCAGCCCGGCGTTCGGATGGCACGACACGTAGGTGTCGGCGACCGACGAGAGTTCCTCGACATAGGGACGCAGCTCCTTCGCGCCGAGAGCGCAGTTCAATCCGATCGCGAGCGGCCGCGCGTGGCGCACCGAATTGTAGAAAGCCTCCGCCGTTTGCCCGGATAGAGTCCGGCCCGAGGCGTCGGTGATCGTTCCGGAGATGATCAAGGGCAGGCGTTGGCCCGTCGCTTCGAACACACTCTCGATCGCGAAGATCGCCGCCTTGGCGTTCAGCGTGTCGAAGATCGTCTCGAGGAGCAGCAGGTCGACGCCGCCCTCGACCAGGCCTTCGAGCGCCTCGCCGTACGAGGCAACCAACTCGTCGAAGGTAACCGCCCGGTATCCCGGGTCGTTGACATCGGGCGAAATCGAGGCGGTCTTGCTGGTTGGTCCGAGCACACCGGCGACGAATCGCGGCCGGGACGGATCTCTTGCTTCCCACTCGCGCGCGGCGTCTTTCGCGATCCGGGCTGCGGCAACATTCAGCTCGCGAACGAGCGCCTGCATGCCGTAGTCCGCCATCGACACCGAAGTGGAGTTGAACGTGTTGGTCTCGATGATGTCGGCCCCGGCCTCGAGATACTGCGCGTGCAGACGGCGCACGAGGTCGGGCTGGGTCAGCACCAGCAGGTCGTTGTTGCCCTTCAGTTCCTTCGGCCAGTCGCGAAAGCGTGCGCCGCGATATTGGTCCTCGGCGAGCCTATCGGCCTGAATCATCGTCCCCATCGCGCCGTCGAGAACGAGAATGCGCTCGGCGAGCAGCGCTTCGAGCTGGGCGGCTCGCGGGCTGCGCGCGGGTGGCTGGCCGTCGGAATAGCTCATGAGTGCGGACGCAAAAAAAGCCCGTTCAGCGATCGCAAGAAACGGGCTCTCTAGCGCGTCTCTTTAGCTGCACTTATTTGTCTCCGCTTCCCTCCGCGGTTCGGCGCCCGCAAGCTGAACGTCAAATCGGCGCCGACGCGCGACGCGGTTTTCCGGACCGCGCTGCGCGCCTTTTCGAGGCGCGCAGTGTGCCGTGGAAGCCCTGTTCTGTCAACCAGTTGGGCGTATAATCCGTCGCCCGAGAGCGAAAAGGAAGCACGGTGATGGAACACCTGCAGCCCAAGGAAGCGATCGAGTTCTTGAGAAAAAGCCCTAACGCATTGTTCATCGATTGCCGGAGCGAGATGGAATACCTGTTCGTGGGCCATCCGGTGGGTGCGTTGCACGTGGCATGGAACGACGGTCCGGACTGGGAGATCGATCCCCATTTCATCGGCCGGGTGAAGAAACTCGCCGGCACGAATCACACGACGCGCCCGATCGTCCTCATCTGCCGCTCGGGCAACCGCTCCCAGGAGGCAGGCGAAGAACTCGAGCGCGCCGGGTTCACGAAAGTCTACAACGTCGTCTCCGGCTTCGAGGGCGAGCTGAACGAGCGGCACCAGCGCAATTCCTTATCCGGCTGGCGTTTCGAGGGCCTGCCCTGGGAGCAATGCTGAGCGCGCGCGGGCCGCGGACGCGAAACCGCAGTTGATCCAAGTCCGGCAGCCTCCAGCGACCCTGGCGTGGGGGATCTGGGCGCTCGGCGCATCGCTTTACCTCGCCGGATTCTTCCAGCGCGTCGCGCCTGCCGTGATGACGCAGGAGCTGATGGCCGAGTTCTCCATCGGCGCCGCAGGCCTGGGTAACCTTTCCGCTTTCTATCTGTACGGCTACGTCGCGATGCAGATTCCGACGGGGCTGATGGTGGACCGCTTCGGCGCCCGGCGCGTGCTCGGTGCAGGCGCAGTCATCGCCGCGGCGGGCAGCTTTCTCTTTGCTGCCGCACCTGATCTCCTGCTCGCCAACCTCGGTCGCCTGCTGATCGGCGGTTCGGTGGGGGTCGCCTGGGTGGGGACGCTCAAGCTCGCGGCGCATTGGCTGCCGGCGCGTCGCTTCGCGCTG
>JBFGLA010000299.1:0-3450 GCA_041576355.1 Burkholderiales bacterium | reverse complement strand
GCAGGCCGCGCCAGCGAATTCGCCCGCGTCGCGACCGAGCGCAGGATGCCCGTCCTGCTCGAGCGCGGCGGCAAGCCGAAGCTCGGAATCGCGCAGCACCGCCTCCACCAGCGTGCGGCCCATGCGTCCCGCGCTGCCGGCGATCGCGATTCTCATGTCCCGCTTCGCTCGGCCTGGCGCACCGCAGGCATCGCCTGTCCTTCGACGCGAACGAGCTTGCCCTCTTCGAAATAGACCACGATCCGGCTTTCCTCGCGCTTGCTGCCCGCTCGCTCGCGGTAATACGGGTAATCCCACCGATTACCGTGGAAGATATCGGTCACGAGCGGCGTTCCGAGCACGAAGCGAACCTGATCCTTGGTCATGCCGGGCCTGAGCTGCTGCACCATGTCCTGCGTGAGAGCGTTGCCCTGCTGGATTTCGATTCGGTACGGCTTGATGCCGAGGACTCTCGGCGACGAGCCGCACCCGAGTAGTGTCAGCAGGGCAAGCGCGACAAGCATCCATCGGCAAAGCACGTCGAAGCTCCGGAAAAGGGAGTCCAGGGGAAAATCAGGCGCGTATATAATGATAACGGATCACACGCCCGTTTCGCCCCGACCACCGTTCCTCAGCGCCACTCGATGAGCTCCGCCCAAAGCCTCAAGGACATCGGCCTCAAGGCGACGCTTCCCAGGCGCAAGATCCTCGAGCTGTTCGAGCACAGCAAGGTGCGCCATCTCTCCGCCGAGGACGTGTACCGCACCCTGATCGGGGACGGCATCGACGTCGGGCTGGCGACCGTGTACCGCGTGCTAACGCAGTTCGAGCAGGCAGGATTGCTGTCGCGGCAATATTTCGAGACCGGCAAGGCGGTCTTCGAGCTGAACGAGGGCGGGCACCACGATCATCTCGTCTGTCTTCAATGCGGCCGCGTCGAGGAGTTTTACGATGCGGAAATCGAGCGGCGCCAGAACGAGATCGCCCGCCGGCAAGGATTCGAGCTGCGCGGGCATTCGCTCGCCCTCTACGCGGATTGCACCAAGGCGGACTGCCCCTATCGCGCCGGCGCTCAGGCGCTGAATCCGCCCTCCTCCGGCTGAGCGCGCGGCATCGCCGCAGCGCGATTCGCGCTCATCGGGCGCGCGACGCCGATCGGCTTCCAGTCTCGACCACGCTCGCGCTGCAGGCAAGCTGCTAGACTCAGCGAGCAAGCAGAACGCGATCCCGCATACAGGAACCGCCGGCCCGCATGTCTCTCTACTTCGTCGTTCTCCTGTCCCTGCTGGCGAGCGTCGCGCACCGCGGCAGCAAAGTGCTGGTCTCGCTCAGCGCCTTGCAGCTCGGCGCCAGCGCGTTCACCGTCGGCATCCTCGCCGCCCTGTACGCGGTCTTTCCGCTGCTGCTCGCGGTTCAGGCGGGCAAGATATCGGACCGGATCGGCGTCCGGTACCCGATCCTGCTCGGCTCGCTGTGCATGTCCGGCGGCCTCGCGCTGCCCGCGGCGCACGGCGGCCTGCTGACGCTGTTTCTGTGCCCGGCCCTGATCGGTCTGGGCCACGTCTTCTTCCACGTCTCGATTCACAACGCGGTCGGCTCCGTGGGCGGCGCCGCGGATCGGACCCGTAACTTCGCCATCTTTTCGCTCGGCGCGTCGATCGCGGCCTTCATCGGCCCGTCGCTGGCCGGCTTCTCGATCGACTCCGTCGGCTACCGGCCGACCTATGTCGCGCTCGCGTCGTTGGGGATCTTCGTCGCGTTGCTCGTCATCCTTTTCCCGCGCGCAGTTCCGGGCCGCGGCGAGCGGCACGAGAAGGAGGCGGGATCACGTGCGCTCGATTTGTGGCGCGACCCGCCGCTGCGCCGCACGCTGATCATGAGCGGAGTGACGCTGACCGGAATCGAGCTCTTTTCGTTCTACCTGCCGATCTACGGCAAATCGATCGGGCTGTCGGCATCCTCGATCGGGATCGTGCTGAGCGGCTATGCCGCCGCGGCGTTCGCGGTCAGGCTGGTGATGCACCGGATCGCGCAGCGCTATACCGAGATCGGCGTACTGACCGGGTCGCTGTTCGTCGCGACGCTTGCGTATGCTCTCGTTCCGTTTCTCTCCAGCGCGCCGATACTCGTGCTCGTCGCTTTTCTCCTGGGGCTAGGGCTGGGCTCGGCGCAGCCGCTTACCATCATGCTCACCTACGAGCACGCGCCCAAGGGGCGCTCGGGCGAGGCGCTGGGAATGCGGGTAACCGTAAACAAGGTGACCCAGATCGCCGTTCCCCTGCTCTTCGGCGGAATCGGCAGCGCCTTCGGCCTGGCGCCGGTGTTCTGGTCCAATGCCGCGTTCCTGCTCGCCGGCGGTGCAATCTCCGCGAGAGGGCTGCGCTCGGCACGCTCCGCCGGCGCAAAGAGCGCGCCCGGCGCATTGCATAAGGATGACCCATCATGAGCCGCGCTTCACGCCCTCTGTGAGCGATCGCCTTAGAACCCGACCAGGCACCCGGTCCCCGCAACACCGAGAGCCGCGGCCACTATCACGCCGCGCGTGATGTGCTCCCGCGCGCGCAGGAACACCGCGGTAAGGAACAGCGTCACGAACACTTCCATCGAGGCGACCATCGCCACGCGCGACATGTCGCTCGCGTTCAGTGCGGCGAGATACAGGATCTGCCCGGCCGAGCTCAACACGCCTGCGAGTACGAGCCAGGGGCTGGGACGGCGCAGGGTCGCACGCACCGCTTTTCGGTACGACGGACGGAACGCCCCCGCGGCGACGAAGAGGAACGCGCCGGTGAGCGTGCCGAGCATCGTGCCGAGGAACGCGTCAGGCGTCTCGTTGAGCCCCAGCTTGCGCACCAGGTTCCCCGCCGCGTACCCGAGCGCCGACGCCAGACCATAGACGTAGCCCAGGTTGGCGAGCGCACCACCTGCCGCGCTCGGTCCGCTCGATAGGACTCGAGCGCGGAATTCGCCCTGCACGAGAATGCCGAAGCTGGCAAGGATGAGAAGCATCCCTACGGCCATCCCGGGGCTGACCGCCTCACCCAGCACCGCGATTCCCAGGAGCGCAGCGAAAAAGGGGTTGAGGCGCTTGAGCGCCGAGGCGCGAACCGCGCCCAGATCCTGGACCGACGCATACAGGAACACCCTGCCGATGAAAGCCGTCAGCACCCCCGCGGTCACGAACCAGAGCAATGCCGCGCCGGTGAGCGCGGGAAAGCCGCGCACCGTCCCTGCGAATGCCCAGCATGCTCCCGATATCGCGATCGTTATGAGGAGCGAAAGGAACGCGCCGTTGTCCTCGGCGCCGCGCACCGCGCCGCGCGCGATCGTGACGTTGGCCGCCGCGAAACAGGAAGCGGATGCGAAGGCGTAGGCCTCGCCCAGCATCGCGGCCGCTCGCCTTTCAGTACAGCCCGGGCACCCAGCGCTTCACGCGAGCCAGATACTCGCGATACGGCTGGCCGAATAGCG
>JBFGLA010000298.1:0-3459 GCA_041576355.1 Burkholderiales bacterium | reverse complement strand
TTTCCTGCCCAAGGTCAAGATCGAAGTCGTGGTCGCGGAAGCCCAGCTCGAGGCGACCATCGACGCGATCGTCAAGGCGGCGCGCACCGGCAAGATCGGCGACGGAAAAATCTTCGTCACATCCGTCGAGCACGTCGTTCGGATCCGTACCGGCGAGACCAACGAAGCCGCGGTGTGACCGGGGGGGCGGCGGCACCCCGAGCCCCCCACAGCAGGCGTAGCCTGCGCTGTCGCGTGACTCGCTAGCGACGGCTCTTCAGCAAGACCAGGAGTGCACCGCTGCCGCCGTGGGCCGACGGGGCCTGGCAGAAGGCGAGCACTTCGTCGCGGCGCGGCAGCAGCTTTCTCATCAGGTGCTTGAGCACCGGCTCGCGGTTCTTCGAGCCCAGCCCCTTGCCGTGCACGATGCGCACGCAGCGCACGCCGCGCTGGGCGCACGAGCGCAGAAACGTCGCGACGTGCTCGGCCGCCTCGGCGCGATTCATGCCGTGCAGGTCGACGCTATCCTGGACTACCCAGTGCGCGCGCCGCAGGCGGCGCAGCAGCTGGCGCGAGAGCCCCTCGCGCAGGAACACCAGCTCTTCGCCCGAGTCGAGCGCGTCGTCGAGCGAGAGCGGGCCGGATATCGACTCGGCGAGCACGGCGCGCTCGTCGCGCAGCGAGTGATGCGGGACCGGCTCGGGGCGCCTGCTGGCGAGCGCGAGCCGGCGCGGCCGCCCGATCGGCTGCACATCGGCCACCGCCTTGCGGAATTCGTCGTCGTCGTCGGACCGTTTGCGCATGGTTTTGGGCACGAGAGCGGCGGAGAATTTCGGTTTACCCAGGTCTCCCGACTTTGCATGGGTTGCGCTCGCGCAACCCATGCAAAGTCGGGAGATTGATGAAAGCAAAAGCGAGCACGGACGCTCGGTCGGGCTATCCTCCTACGCCCGCCTCGTCGAGATACTTCTCGGCATCGATCGCGGCCATGCATCCGGTCGCGGCGCTCGTCACCGCCTGACGATAGACGTGGTCCTGCACGTCGCCGGCGGCGAACACGCCGGGGACGCTGGTCGCGGTCGCGTTGCCGTTGCGCCCGCCCTGGGTGACGATGTAGCCGTTCTCCATCTCGAGCTGGCCGGCGAAGATGCCGGTGTTCGGGACGTGGCCGATGGCGATGAACAATCCCTTCACCGCGAGGTTCTTCGTCGCACCGCCCTTGACGCCCTTCACGCGCACGCCGGTCACGCCGCTCGAGTCGCCCAGGACCTCGTCGAGCACCGCGTCGAGCTCGAGCGCGATCTTGCCCTCGCCGACCCGCTTCATGAGCTTGTCGATCATGATTTTCTCGGCGCGGAACTTGTCGCGGCGGTGCACGAGCGTCACCTTGCTCGCCATGTTGGCGAGAAAGAGCGACTCCTCGACGGCGGTGTTGCCGCCGCCGACCACCGCGACCTCCTGTCCCTTGAAGAAAAACCCGTCGCAGGTCGCGCATGCGGAAACGCCGCGCCCCATGAACTTCTCTTCCGAGGCGAGGCCAAGATATTTCGCGGTCGCGCCGGTCGCCACGATCAGCGCGTCGCAGGTGTAGGTCGCCGAGTCGCCCTCGAGCTTCAGCGGGCGCTCGCCGAGCCGCGCGGTGTGGATCTGGTCGAGCACGAGCTCGGTTTCGAAGCGCTCGGCGTGCTTCTGGAAGCGCTCCATCAGCGCCGGGCCCTGCACGCCGTCGGCGTCGGCGGGCCAGTTGTCCACGTCGGTCGTGGTCATGAGCTGCCCGCCCTGCGCGAGCCCGGTGACGAGGACGGGCCTGAGGTTCGCCCGCGCCGCGTAAACGGCGGCCGTGTAGCCGGCAGGACCTGAGCCGAGGATGAGCAATCGGGCGTGTTTCGTGGCCATACTTGCGAGGAGTGTCGGAAGGGAAGAGACTACGAGTCGATTATAGTCGTACGGTGTCCTAATCCTTGACAAAGCGTTAAATAATTGCGATAAGGGATTGTTTTTAGTGGATCCGTGCAATTTTCGAAGAACGTGGAGAGGATGACCATGGTGGGTACAGCGACAGTGGTCTCGACGGCCGCACTCAAGGCGGTGCCGCTTTTTGCCGGCATACCTGACGAGCAGTTGCGCACGCTTACGAGCGTGTTCACTCGACGCAGCGTGCCGCGCAGCGCGATGATCATGGCGGCGGGGGATCCGACGGATTCGCTCTACATCGTCCTGTCGGGCAGGCTCAAGGTGATGATGAGCGATGAGGACGGCAAGGAAGTGATCCTCAACATTCTCGGTCCGGGCGAGTTTTTCGGCGAGATGGGTTTGATCGACGACAGCCCGCGCTCGGCGAGCGTGGTCGCCGTCGAGCCCTGCGAGCTGCTCGCGATCTCCAAGCGCGATTTCAAGAAGTGCCTCGCCGAGAATTTCGAGATGACGATGGCGCTCCTGCGCGGCCTGGTGCGCCGGCTGCGGGACGCCGACCGCAAGATCGGCAGTTTGGCGCTACTCGACGTCTACGGCCGCGTGGCGCGGCTCCTGCTCGACATGTCCGAGACGGTCAACGGGCAGAAGATGGTGACGCGGCGTCTGCCGAAGCAGGACATCGCCAAGATGATCGGCGCTTCGCGCGAGATGGTGAGCCGCGTCATGAAGGACCTTCAGCTCGGCGGCTACATCGAGATGCGCGGCTCGAACATCGTCCTGCGCGATACGATCGCCACTCCCGACTGACGCGCTGACAGCCCCGAGCACGGGGCGAAGAACGCGCCGCTCGTTTCCGGCCCGGATCGGACTCACTCCTTGCGCCGGGGCGAACGCCCGGTTCGCCCGCGAAGCGCCCTCGCCCCGCGGAGGCCGCGCCTCCGAGGGCGTAGAGTAGAATCCGCCAGTTCCCGTCGGCCCCATGGCAGCCGCACAGAAAAGCTCCGGCACACCGCTACCTGCGAAACTCGCGAGACTGCTGCGGGAAGCGAAGTGGCTCGCACTCATTGCCCTGGCGGGCTACCTGCTGCTGATCCTGCTGACTTATCACCGGGGCGATCCGGGCTGGTCGCATAGCGCGACGGCGGCAGGCGTGCAGAACGCGGGCGGGCGCTTCGGCGCCTGGGTCGCCGACCTGGCGCTCTACCTCTTCGGGATTTCCGCTTACTGGTGGGTCGTCCTGTGCGTGGTGCTCGTGGCCTGGGGCTACCGGAAGATAGACGGCAAGGCGATCGCGGACCGCCGGCCGCTCTGGATCGCGCTCGGCGGGTTCGCCGTGCTTGTCGTCTCGAGCGCTTCGCTCGAGGCGCTACGCTTGCACAGTCTGGCCGTCGAGCTACCGCAGACTCCCGGAGGCATGATCGGGGACGTCGGCGCCGGGTTCGCGGCCCGCTCGCTCGGCTTTACCGGCGCGACGCTCGCGCTCATCGCTCTCGTGGCCGCCGGATTCAGCCTTTTCACCGCGATCTCGTGGCTGCGCGTGGCCGAGCTGACGGGGTTTGCGCTCGA
>JBFGLA010000297.1:0-3460 GCA_041576355.1 Burkholderiales bacterium | reverse complement strand
GGCGGGCGATGCGGCTCACCGTCCATGCCGCGGAAACATCCGACACTGACGCACAGGCCGGCCATGGAAATGCCCTTACTGCGCTTCGATCACGGCGAGACGATCGAAATGCTGCGCGCGAGCGTGCGCGATTTCGCCGCGAAGGAGATCGCGCCGCGCGCCGCCGAGATCGACGCAACAAACGAGTTTCCGCCCGATCTGTGGCCAAAGCTCGGCGCGCTGGGGGTCCTCGGCGTCACGGTCGAGGAGGAATACGGCGGCGCAGCGCTGGGCTACCTCGCGCATATCATCGCGGTGGAGGAGATTTCACGCGCCTCGGCCTCGGTGGGCCTTTCCTATGGCGCGCACTCCAACTTGTGCGTGAACCAGATCCGCCGCAACGGCTCCGACGCGCAGAAGAAAGCGTATATTCCCAAGCTCGTCTCGGGCGAACACGTGGGCGCTCTGGCGATGAGCGAGCCGGGGGCGGGATCGGACGTGGTCGGCATGCGGCTGCGCGCCGAGCTACGCGGTAACACCTACGTGCTGAACGGCAACAAGATGTGGATCACCAACGGCCCGGACGCCGACGTGCTGGTGGTCTACGCCAAGACCGACGCGAACGCCGGACCCCGCGGGATTACGGCTTTCGTCATCGAGAAGGGCATGAAGGGATACTCGACCGCGCAGAAGCTCGATAAGCTCGGTATGCGCGGCTCGAACACCTGTGAGCTCGTGTTTCGCGACTGCGAGGTGCCCGCCGCCAACGTGCTCGGCAACGAGGGCGGCGGAGTGAACGTCCTCATGAGCGGGCTCGACTACGAGCGCGCGGTGCTTGCCGGCGGGCCGCTCGGCATCATGGGCGCCTGCCTCGATGTCGTGATCCCCTACCTGCACGAGAGGAAGCAGTTCGGCCAGCCGATCGGCGAGTTCCAACTCATGCAAGGCAAGCTCGCGGATATGTACACGACCTACTCCGCGTGCCGCGCCTACGTCTACGCGGTCGGGCAAGCGCTCGACCGCGGCGACTCGTCCGGAACGAGCGCAAGAAAGGACGCCGCGGGAGCGATCCTGTACGCAGCCGAGAAGGCGACCTGGATGGCGGGCGAGGCGATCCAGGCGCTTGGCGGGATGGGCTACATCAACGAGACGCCCACCGGGCGGCTGTGGCGCGACGCCAAGCTGTACGAGATCGGCGCGGGCACTTCCGAGATCCGGCGCTGGCTGATCGGCAGGGAGCTTTTCGCGGAGACGGCGTGACGGGGCCGGCCGAGATTTCGGGCTACTTGCCAGGCGCGATCGGCTGGGTCGTCGCCGAGCACGGTCGCTACTACGCGCGCGAGTGGGATTTGCCGGCGGCCTTCGAATGCAAAGTCGCCGCCGAGCTTTCGACCCTCTACGACCGTCACGACGAGCGCGATGGATTCTGGGTCGCGCGTTCCGGTACGGAGCTCGCCGGCGCGATCGCCATCGACGGCGCGGGCGATGCGCAGTGGGCGCGGCTGCGGTTCTTCATCCTCTCGGATGCGCATCGCGGCAAGGGCGTCGGCAATGCGCTGATGCGCGCCGCGATGGACTTCTGCCGCCGCGCCGGCCACCGCAACATCTACCTGACCACGTTCGCCGGGCTTGACGCGGCGCGGCATCTGTACGAGAAGTTCGGCTTTCGCCTGGTGAGCGAGCACGCGGATTCGACCTGGGGCCGGCCGCTTCTCGAGCAGCGTTTCGAACAGGCCCTGCACTGACCGCGCCGGTTAGCCGACAATGCCGCTGGCAAGGAGGACACCATGCTGAGTGACCCGATCGTCATCGTTTCCGCCGCCCGCACCCCGATGGGGGGCTTTCAAGGCGAATTGAAGGGCTTTGCCGCGCCCGAGCTCGGCGCGGCGGCGATCCGCGCCGCGGTCGAACGTGCGAAGCTCAAGCCCGAGGAGGTGCAGGAGGTCCTCATGGGATGCGTCCTGCCTGCGGGACAGGGCCAGGCGCCGGCGCGCCAGGCCTCGCTCGGCGCCGGGTTGCCGCTCTCGGCGGGCTGCACCACGGTGAACAAGATGTGCGGCTCGGGAATGAAGGCCGCCATGCTCGCGAACGACCTCCTTGCCGCCGGGAGCGCGGACGTCGTGGTCGCCGGCGGCATGGAATCGATGACCAACGCCCCCTATCTTCTACCCAAGGCACGCTCGGGCTACCGCATGGGCCACCAGCAAGCGCTCGATCACATGTTCTACGACGGCCTCGAGGACGCGTACGACAAAGGGCGGCTCATGGGAACCTTCGCCGAAGACTGCGCGCAGAAGTACGAGTTCAGCCGCGAAGCGCAGGATGGGTTCGCGATCGCTTCGCTCGAGCGCGCCCAGAAGGCGAACACCGAAGGCTGGTTCGCATGGGAGACTACCCCGCTCGCGATCAAGGTCGGTAAGGAGGAGAAATTCGTCGAGACCGACGAGCAGCCGTTCAAGGCCAACATCGCGAAGATCCCGGGCCTCAAGCCCGCGTTCAGGAAGGACGGCACGGTCACTGCAGCCAACTCTTCGTCGATCTCTGACGGCGCCGCGGCGCTCGTCTTGATGCGGCGCTCGAGCGCGGAGCGGCGCGGCCTTGCGCCGCTCGCGATCGTCGTCGGCCATTCGACCCATGCCCAGGAGCCGGCGTGGTTCACGACCGCGCCCGTGGGCGCGATGCGCAAGCTTTTCGAGCGCACCGGCTGGAGCGCTAAAGACGTCGATCTGTACGAGATTAACGAGGCGTTCGCAGTGGTGACACTGGCGGCGATGAAGGAGCACGGCCTGCCGCACGACAAGGTGAACGTGCACGGCGGCGCATGCGCGCTCGGGCACCCGATCGGCGCCTCGGGCGCGCGCATTGTCGTGACGCTGATCGGCGCGCTGAGGAAATACGGACTGAAGCGGGGCGTGGCGAGCCTTTGCATCGGCGGCGGCGAGGCGACCGCGCTCGCGCTCGAGCTCGCCTGAGAGCATCGCGCGGCATGCCCACAGCCCTCGTCGTCGGCGCCTCGCGCGGCATCGGCCTGGAATTCGTTCGCCAGTGCCGCGCCGACGGCTGGCGCGTGATCGCCACCGCACGCGACCGCGCCGGGATCGGGAGGCTGCAAGAGCTGGGCGCCGAAACCCTTGAATTTGACGCCGACGACGAGGCTGCGGCGGAGCGGCTAGCCAAGCCTCTTGCCGGCGCGCGACTCGATCTCGCTCTGCTCAATGCCGGCGTTTACGGACCGCGCAGCGACGGCATCGAGCCGCCCACGCGCGCCCAGTTCGACCAGGTGATGCGCACCAACGTCCACGCCACGATGCAGCTCACGCCAATCATCGCGCCGCGGGTCGCCGCCGCGAAGGGACGCTTTGCAGTGATGTCCTCGCGCATGGGCTCGATCGGCGGCCGCAGCGGCGTCTACGGGTGGCTGTACCGCGCGAGCAAGGCCGCGCTCAATTCCGTGCTCAAGGACATCTCGCTCGAGTACGGC
>JBFGLA010000296.1:0-3495 GCA_041576355.1 Burkholderiales bacterium | reverse complement strand
TCGCCCGGCGCGAGCGCATGCGCGCCGCGCAGCCCGACCGCGTGCAGCTTCATCAGCACCAGCGAGCGGATCAACTCCTCGGGAAGATCGTAGTGCTCGCGGATCGGAAACGCGATGTTCTCGAACACCGACAGGTCGCTGAACAGCCCGCTCGACTGGAACATCATGCCGATCTTGCGGCGCAGGGCGTACAGGCGGTCGGAGTCCAGCTCGTGCACGGTCTGGCCGTCGACCTTGATCGTGCCGCGCGCCGGGACGAGCTGGCCGCCGATGAGCTTCAGCAGCGTCGACTTGCCGCAACCGCTCGCGCCCAGTATCGCGACCAGCTTGCCGCGCGGGATCGCGAGCGACAGGCCTTTGAAGATGACGTGCTCGCCGTAGGAAAAATGCAAGTCGGAGACTTCGACCAGGGTCTCTTTTCGGGGCATCGTGTCAGGCATCTCCCAGGACGGGTAGTCTAACCCAGCGCGCGCGGGGCGCCGCCAACGGGGCCCGTAGAATGCCCGCATGGCAGCCGCCGCTCCGCATCCGTACTCCAGGCTGACGCCGGACATCGTTCTCGACGCGCTCGACAGCGTCGGGCTGCGCGGCGACGGACGCATGTTGGGGCTCAACAGTTACGAGAATCGCGTCTACCAGGTGATGATGGAGGAAGGTCCGGCCGTGGTGGCAAAGTTCTACCGCCCGGAACGCTGGTCGAATGAGCAAATCCTCGAGGAGCACGGCTTCGCGCTCGAGCTGGCCGAGCGCGAGATTCCCGTGGTCGCCCCGCTCGTGCTGCGGGACAGGACCTTGCACGAGCACGCCGGATTTCTCTTCGCGGCATACCCGCGCCGCGGCGGGCGAACGCCGGAGCTGGAAGATCCGGACGTGCTCGAGTGGGTCGGCCGTTTTCTGGGCCGCATTCACGCCGTCGGCGAAGCGAAATCCTTTGCAACACGCCCGGCGCTCGATCCGGCGAGCTTCGGCATCGAGCCGCGCGACTGGCTGCTCGCACACGACGTCATTCCCGCCGACCTACTGGAGGCGTGGAAGAGCGTCGCGCGCCTCGCGCTCGACGGGGCCACGCGCTGCTTCGAGCGCGCGGGCGAGCCGCGCCCGATCCGCCTGCACGGCGACTGCCACGCCGGCAACATCCTTTGGACTGCCGACGGGCCTCACTTCGTCGACCTGGACGACTGCCGCACGGGCCCTGCCGTGCAGGACCTGTGGATGCTCCTTTCCGGCGACCGCGTCGCCATGGCGAAGCAGCTCGGCCACGTGCTCGCGGGGTACGAGCGATTCCGCGACCTGGATCGCCGCGAGCTTGCGCTCGTGGAGGCGCTGCGCACGCTGCGTCTCATCCATTACTCGGCCTGGATCGCCCGGCGCTGGGACGATCCGGCGTTTCCGGCGGCGTTTCCCTGGTTCGGCACGCAGCGCTACTGGCAGGACCGGATACTCGAGTTGCGCGAGCAGGTCGCGCTCATGGACGAACCGCCGCTGCAGCCGGTCTAGCGCTCGTCCGGCGCCCGCCGGCCGCCCTCATCCCGGCAGATCGTCGAGCGCCAGGTCGAGATGGCCGCACTGCGCCCAGGCCCACACGCGCCAGCCCGCGGGACCCGATTCGACCCAGTTAAGTGCCGCGTTCGGCAGCTCGAAGTCGCGCGGCGAGGAGAGCGGCCGGCCGGTGGCGTGGCGATAAATCATCTCGAGCACGCCGCCGTGGGTGACTACGAGAAGCGTTTCGCCCGGGTGCTGCGCGACGAGCGCCGAGATGTAGCCGACCGAGCGATCGAAAAATGCGCGCAGGCGCTCGCCGGTGCGGAAATCGAAGTCCGGGTCGCGCACCTTGAAGCGCGCGAACTCTTCCGGGTGGCGCTCCTTCACCTCCGCGTAGGTCAGCGTCTCGAACATCCCGTAGTGCCGCTCGCGCAGCCGCGCGTCGAGCGTCACCGCCCGGGCGAGCCGCTCGGCCGCCGGCTGCGCCGTCTGCCGCGCGCGGACGAGATCGCTGGAATAGATCGAGGTGAAACGCTCCTTTGCCAGCACGCTCGCAGCCGCGCGCGCCTGGGCGTGGCCGACCTCCGAGAGCGGAACATCGGTCTGGCCCTGCACTCGGCCTTCGGCGTTCCAGGCGGTCTCTCCGTGGCGCACCAGGCAAAGGCGCGTGACGCTCATGCGATTCTCAAAGCACTTTCAGTCGGCGCGGATCTTGTTGTCGTTGACGACTTTGCCCCAGCGCCGCATTTCGCTCAGCAGAAACTCCTGGGTCGCCTCCGGGCTGCTCGCGGCAAGCTCCATCCCGAGCTGCTCGGTGAGGCGGCTGCGGACGTCGGGCAGATTGAGCACCTTCACCAGCTCGCTGTGGAATTTGTCGATCACGGCCTTCGGCGTGCCCGACGGCGCCAGGATGCCCCACCAGGCGTACGCCGAGAAACCCGGGAAGCCCTGCTCGGCGAGCGCCGGCACCTCCGGCATGACGTGCGAGCGCTTGGCGCCCGTGACCGCGACCGCGCGCAGCTTCCCGCCCTTCACGTGCGAAGAGAGCACCGCGACCGATCCGATCGCGAGGTCGATGTGGCCGGCGATCGCATCCTGCGACATCGGCCCGCCCCCCTTGTAGGGCACGTGCACGAGGCGAAAACCTCCCGCCTCCTGGACGAGGATCATCGCGAGGTGGCCGAGGCTGCCGTTGCCGACCGAACCGATGCTCACCGCGTCCGGCTTTGCCTTCGCCGCGTTCACGACGTCGGTGAAATTCTTGTAGGGCTTGCTTGCATTTGTCGCGATCGCCATCGGCGCGGTGCCGACGAGCATCACCGGCGCGAGATCCTTGACCGTGTCGAAGGTCAGGGTCGGGATCAGCGCCGGGTTCACCGCGTGCGTGTCGAAAACGAACACGAACGTATAGCCGTCGGGAGGCGACTTGGCGACGAAGGCAGTGCCGATCGCGCCCGATGCGCCGGTCTTGTTCTCGACGATGAACGGCTGGCCGAGCGAATCCTGGAGCTTCGCGCCGAGCAGACGCGCGAGCGGGTCGACCGATCCCCCCGGAGGGAACGGCACGATGAACTTCACCGGCTTCGTCGGCCAGTCGGCCGCCTGCGCGGTGGACAGCGGCGCAGCGAGAACCCCGAGCGTCAACGCGCCGCAAACGAGAATTCGGTAGAGCCTCGATGGATACACGCGTTCCTCCTTTTTCTCTTCGTTAGAAATTGACGTTGTTGCCGCCCTTCAGCTTCAGCATCTGGCGCGCGTCCTGCGGGGTCGCGATCGCGAGCCCCAGCTCCTCGAGGATGCGCCGGATCTTGGTCACCTGCTCGGCGTTCGACCTTGCCAGCGTGCTGCGGCCGAGCCACAGGCTGTCCTCCAGCCCGACGCGCACGTTGCCGCCCATCACCGCCGACATCGTCGCGACCATCATCTGGTTGCGCCCGGCGCCGAGCACCGACCAGTAATACGCGTCGCCGAAAAGACGGTCCGCGGTGCGCTTCATGTGCAGCACGTCCTCGG
>JBFGLA010000295.1:0-3517 GCA_041576355.1 Burkholderiales bacterium | reverse complement strand
CACCGCTTCGGCCGGCTTGAGCACGCCAACCTGGTGCATTTGCTCCAACTCGAGGATCCTCGCCACGGCATCGCCGTACACGAACTGCGGGATGACGCCGAAGCCCTGCTTGTTGGACATCCAGATCACGGGCACGAGGTAGGCGATGATCAGCACGATGTATTGCGCCACCTGGGTCCAGGTAACCGCGCGCATTCCACCCAGCATCGAGCAGAGCAGAATCCCCGCCAGCCCGAACCACACGCCGACCCCGAACGGGATGAGCAGCGCGCGCGAGGCGATCGTTCCGGTAGCGTTGATCTGCGCCGTCACGTACGTGAACGAGACCACCACCAGCACGATGACCGCGAGCAGCCGCGCGGTGTTGCCGCCATAGCGCGTGCCGATGAAATCGGGCACGGTGTAGCAGCCGAACTTGCGCAGGTAAGGCGCCATCAGCACCGCGACCAGCACGTAGCCGCCGGTCCAGCCCACCACGAAGGCGAGATACGGATGTCCGGCCATGTAGATGCCGCCCGCCATCGCGACAAACGAGGCGCCCGACATCCAGTCCGCGGCGGTCGCCATGCCGTTGAACACCGGCGGCACTTGGCGTCCGGCGACGTAGTAGGCGTCGACCTGCATAGTGCGCGAGAGCCAGCCGATGAGGGCGTAGATCGCGATCGTGAAGCCCACGAACAGCAGCCCGATCGTGTCCTCCGTGACCCCGGCGCGCTCGAGCAGCGCCATGAGCAGGATGAAGATCACGAAGCCGCCGGTGTACAGGCCGTAGATGCGCGGCAGGTTGGAGATGAAGGAACGGTCCTTGGTGAAAAAAGCCATGGTTCTCTCTCCTATTCTTCTTCGGCCATGCCGTGCCGGCGATCGACGTTGTCCTGCTGCCGGACGAACACGAACAGCTGCACCACGAATACGATCAGCGATCCCTGCGCCGCCATGTAGAAGCCGAGCGGGAAGTGCATGAACGAGACGTTGTTCAGGGCGTACGCGAACCAGTGCACCGCGTACGAGAAGATGAACCAGATCGTCAGGTGGATCCACATCAGCCGCCGCGTCGCGGCCCAGTGCTCCTCTTTCTGCGTCTGTGAAATGGGAACTGCGCTCATCGATTGCCCTCCTTTGCGTTTCTTGTCAAGATTGCCGGATGGTGGCCGCTTCCGCGACCTTGCTCAAAACCCTGTTGCGCTATCTCGGCGGCGCACGCTGGGGGCGCCGCGATCGAATCGTGGCCCGGGAGGACCTGCAGCGCTTTCTCGAGACGCGCGCGAATTTCGTCACCCAGACTTCGCTGTACGGCTACCTGCGCACGCGCGCCGGAACGCGTTTCCCGGAGCTTTTCTCCGACGACGCGTTCGTGCACTCGATCAACATCGCGAAATGGCAGCTGTGGCTCGCCTGCCTCGCGGACATCGCCGTCTACGCCGGCGGGCTGGTGGCGAGCCGCAGCGGGGCGCGTCCTGAGGCGGTGGGCGAACTGATGCGCAGCGTGGTCGACGGGGTGCTCGCCGCCACCGGGGTGCCGGCGGACGCGGGGAGCGAATTCGAGGCGGGTGCGCAGCGCGTGCGCGCGCGCATCGCGCTGTGCGACTGGTCCAGCGTGGCCGATGACGAAACCGCTTTCTCGGAGAGCCCGACGGCGCTGGTGCGCCATGCCCCCATCGTCGATGAGTTGAAGCAGCTCGACGAGCCCATCGTGCGCAACTCGGTGCGCTTTCGCTGGCAGGAGGTGCGACGCGACCTGCGCCGCGACCTCGATGCGGGCGCGGTGCTCGGTTCCGTCGGCTTGTAGTAGTAGGGTGTTGCTCTGCGGCACTGCCCCTCCTCCTCCACGCGCATGCTAAGGGTGAAGCGGGGTCGTGTCCAATAAGGGAAAACCCTTAGGCGGTTTCTGTGCGCTGCAGCATGAGCTGCACCAGTTCGGCCACCGAGGCTACGCCCATCTTCTCCATCACCTTGGCGCGGTGTGCCTCGACTGTCTTTACGCTGATGTCGAGCTCGGCGGCGATCAGCTTGTTCTGCTTGCCCTCGATGACCCGGGTCATGACATCGCGCTCGCGCTCGGTGAGCATGGCGAGCCTCTCGGCCACCATGGCGTGCAGCGCCCGCTTGCTGCGCAGCTCGCAGTCGCGCTCGAACGCCCGGGCGATCACCGAGAGCACCTCGCGGTAGCTGAAGGGCTTCTCTATGAAGTCCACCGCACCACCCTTGATGGCGCTGACGGCCGCGGGGACATCGCCGTGCGCGCTCATGAACACGATGGGGATCGCGATGCCTTTGCGCTTCAGGTAGTCCTGCAGCTCCAGCCCGCTCATGCCGGGCAGCCGCAGGTCGAGCACCAGGCAGCCCGGCCCCTGGCGGTAGGCCTCGATGAACTCGCCGGCGGTCACGAAGGTCTGCACCGCGATGCCCTGCGACTCCATCAGCCAGCGCCATAGCGTGCGGATCGCTTCGTCGTCGTCGACGACGTAGGCGGTGGGCTGCGCTTCGCTCATGCGAGCGCGGCCTCGCGCGCGAGCGGCAGCGTGAACGAGAAGCAGGCGCCCTCGCCCGGACCGTTGGTCACCCACATGCGCCCGCCGAAATGCTCGACGATGCGGCGGCTGATGTGCAGGCCGAGGCCGCTTCCCTGCGGCTTGCCGGAGAGCGGGTCGCCGGATTGGCGGAACTTCTCGAAGATCGCCTGCTCGTCTCCCGGCCTGACTCCGGGGCCGTTGTCCCTTACGTCGACGCGCAGGTACCCGCCGTCCTCGGCGAGCGCGACCTCGACCCGGCCGCGGCCGGGCTCGACGAACTTCACCGCGTTGGACAGCAGGTTCACCATCACCTGGACGATGCGGTCGAGGTCGGCCATGACGGGCGGCACCGCGGACGGCATCCGGCTCTCGACCCGGGCGCCGCGCTCCTCGAAGAGGCCACTGGTCGCGGCGATCGTGTCCTCGATCACCTGCCGCATGTTGACCCACTGCGCGCGCCATTCGGCGCGCCCGGATTCCAGGCGCGACAGATCGAGAACCTGATTGATGAGCCGCGTCAGGCGCCCAGTCTCCTTGATGATGATGGCGAGGAAGCGGCCGCGCTCGGCGGCATCCAGCCCGGGGTGGTCATGCAGTATCTCGGAGAAGGCGCGGATCGAGGTGAGCGGCGTGCGCAGCTCGTGCGAGACCGTCGATACGAAGTCGTCCTTGAGGCGGTCGAGCTCGGTCAGGCGCTCGTTCGCGGCACGCAGCTCCCGGGTCGCCCGCTCGAGCTCCTGGGATTTCTGCTCGAGCCGGTGGCTGTACACGATGACCTGCGAGGCTTCGTCAAGCACCGCGCGCATTTCCTCGAGCGAGAGCGCCTCCTCCTTCACCACGGACGCCACCATGATGTGCGCCGAGGCCGCGCCAAGGACGCCCGCTAGCTGCGTTTCGACGAAATGCACCAGGCGGGCATCGGCTTCGAGCGCTCGCCAGTTCCCCGCCGCGGCACGCCCGCGCGCGTGTTCGGCGAACGCCTCCTCGGCCGCCGCCGCTCCCGT
>JBFGLA010000294.1:0-3537 GCA_041576355.1 Burkholderiales bacterium | reverse complement strand
GCTCGGCCTCGCACCAGCGGCGCAGGCGCTCCAGGCGAGCAACGTCCGCTCTGTCGGAGACGAGCGCCTCGATCTGGTCGAAGTTCTGCCGCGTCGGCGCGTGCACGTGCTCGGGCTCGCCGAAGGGGCTGTTTGCGCCGGCGCGCTCGATCCCGGAATGGAAATCGGCGATCGCGCGCGCCATGGCGTCGATGTCCGCGGGACCGAGCGCGCCGCGCCTGGCGACCCGGTCGGCAAGCCGCTCTTGATCGAAGCGCCGCATGCGCACCGCGTGCTCGATTGCCGCCCCCGCGCCGCCGATGCGCGGATGTTCGACGCTGCCGGTGATCCGAACGACGTCCAGGTAGACACCCGGCGCGGTGCGCCGGTTGAGCCTTATCTCCTCCTCGCACGAGGCGCGGCGCTTCTCGAGCGTCGAAAAATCGAGGAAGCCGAGCTCGAGCGGCTTCTTGAACTTGTAGGCGTACTCGCCCGCAAGCAGCACCCAGGAAATGTGCGTCTCGACGAGCTCGACCGCATCGGCCGGGTGCGGGTAGCGCCCGGGATCGCGCAGCCGCTCGATCAGGCGCGCCGCCGCAGAGATCGCCGCGGCGGCGCGGCGCTCAGCCGTCACGGCAGCGGCCGTCCACGGCTCGAATTCTCGCCGGCGAGGAAGATTCGCGTGCCTTCCTTGATTCCGAGCTTGTGCGCGAGCGGCGTGCCCGAGTAACCGGCCATGGTCGGTTCTGTTCTCGGATCGTACTCGCTCTCAGGAACCGCGCGCCTTGCGCAGCGCCTCGCGCCAACCCCCGGACACCACGAAGCGGGGAAACGTCACCCACTGCTCGAGGAAAAGGCGCGACACGAAGTTGAACGGACCGCTGAAGGGTTCGGGGGGCACGGGCTCCAGGCGGTGTCCCCGACCTTGCAGCGCGACCGCCACGACCATGCCTGCGATCGACGCGCCGACCAGCAGGAGCGAAAGCCGAGCGAGCCCCATCACCAGGCCGATGTTCGCGGCCCAGAATAGCGGCACGGCAACAATGTGAACGAGCAGGTTGGTGCGCGATTGGTGATACCGCGGATAGCCGTCCCACTGCCAGCGCAACAATCGTGTGATGCCCATGAGATTCCGCCTCCGCTTCGCCAGGAGCTCGCCGGGAGCGCCGCGCCCTGCCCTCAGGCAAGCTTGTATCGCACTCCGCCGCACAGGCAGCTGCCGCGCAACATCAAGGCTTCCCGATTGCCACCAAGATCGGCCTCACCTATCGGCCTGCCGCTATCAGAACGCCGGCCGCGATGGCGAGGATCGCCATCACCGTGCCCAGTCCGGAGAAACTGAGATTAAGCAATGGGACTGCCCCGCTCAGGATAAGCCAGATGGCCAGCAACAGCATCCCGACGTTTCGCGTCATTCTCATTGGCAAACTCCCTGGAGTTGAGGCCCATCTTTCGGCCCGCCGCTAGCCTGGGGGATGCACGTGCCTTGCGCAAGCGGATTCCGCCTCAGCCGCCATCCGGCGTGCGCCCGCTTGATTTCAGCAATGTCGATCTTCTTCATGACTGCCGTGCCATCTCGTGAACTCGGTTACCGCCCGTGTCCGATGCCGCCCCAAAAAGATGTTCGCTATCGTTTCTCCGGGGGTACTGTTCTGATCGCAGCCGAGAAGCGCGCATGGGCCGCCGGATCGACCGGCCTGTGCTTGACCTGGGTACCCGCTGGATCTTTGCCGAGGAAGTTATCGCCCTTCCAGTTCCTGGACGGTCTGATCGGTCTAGGAGCAAAGCCACCACCGCAATTCGGACAGACGTTGCCCAAGACATGATCGACGCACTCGGCGCAAAACGTGCACTCGTAGGAACAGATGCGCGCTTCAAGTGAATCGGGTGGCAAGACCTTGTTACAGTGCTCGCAGGTGGGCCTGAGTTCAAGCATGGTCGTCTCGTGTTCCTGTGACGGCTAACGCCTTGGTGTGCGGCGGGCCGGCCCGGCAGTTGCACAGGGCGCGATGCGGGCGCCCCGTCCGCACCGGCTAGATGTCCGCTGCACGGCTACTCCTCTTCCCACGGCAATTCGGGAAGACGCTTCAGATTTCCGACGTACCGTGCATTGTCATATGGCTTTTCGCTCTTCATGACGTCAAACAACTCGGTCGCCAGGACACAGGCGATCAGGCGCTTCGCCTCAGCGCGCGAATGACCCGAACTGACCAAGCGTTCGAGAGTTTGTCTGGTCTCCGGTGGATCATTATTCCGAATCTGATTCTCGATAGCCTCGTACATTGCCGCCCTCGCGCGCTTTGCATCGCCGATCACCATGGCTCGATACCCTTGCCGGAAATCTGACGAATCAAAGAAGCTTCCCGTGCTCGAAGCGGGCCGTAGTGCGTCGGCGCGAAGCAAACTTAGACCCCATGCAGCCCCCAGAGCATAAGCGCTGCTGCGATGATACTCAGGACGGTCCGTACGCCGTGGAGCCATCCCCATTTCTGCAGCAACGTGCGTGTTTCAGGGGAAGCACGATCGCGATGGGATGCAAGCAGCTTGCGATTTGTGGGCATGACGCCGAGGAACGTGAAGGGCACGACCGCCCCGATGAAAATCGCGGCCGTTAGCCATACCAGTCCGCCGCCAAGTAGCCACGCTCCGAGCGCGGCAAGAGATCCCGCGACGGCCAATGGCGCTTGCATCAGTGTGGCGCGCTGATAGCTCGGCGCCCACTGCGCCACAGCCGCCGCTGTATCTAGACTGAGGCGTGCGGGGTGCTCCACGAGATTGATATAGAGAGCCGCGCCCGCAAAGATAGCCCCGCAGGCGGTGGCGAGAAACTGCAAAGCGGCAAGCACGGTGCGGTCTCCTCTAACGTATATGAGCCCCTTCAAAAGACTGACCATGCCGCACAGAACAAGCGGTGAATTCGACTCCTCGTACGGTCCCAAGCGTAGCGCATCGGGTTCCTCTGCACGCGCTTGTCGGGGCTCATCCTTGTCTCAAACCTGCTTGGTGCTGACGATGAGCTTGATACCGAGAAGCGTCATGACGCCTCCAGCGGCGCGGTCAATCCAGGCCTTTGCGCGCAAATAAGCAGCGCGTGGAGAAGATGCGGACATAGCGAGCGCGACAATGGAGTACCAGCCCGCCTCGATAACGAAAATCAGGGGCGGAAGGATAAGCGTGACCGACAGCGGGACCTCGCGCGGCAGAAGGGAGACAAAGATACTCGCATAGAACACGGCAGTCTTTGGGTTGCTCACTTGCGTAAGGAGACCCAGCCAGAAGGAGCGAAGGACCGTGCTGGCGCGATCATCGATCGCGTGTACGGCAAAGCGCACCGGTTTCCGCGCATCGCGCCAAATCAAGCCGCCGAGGTAAATCAGGTAGGCGCCACCCAGAACTTTCAGGCCGAGATACACCCAGGGGACCGCACTCAGAACCATATGCAGCCCGAGCACGGCAACACCAGCGAACAGCACCGCGCCTACGCCCATCCCGAGTGCCGCCGCAAAACCATCGGTGCGAGAACTCGCGACCGCGGTGCGTGCAACCATGACAAAACTC
>JBFGLA010000293.1:0-3575 GCA_041576355.1 Burkholderiales bacterium | reverse complement strand
TGCACCCGCATGACCGAAATCGCGCAACCGGTTTCCCCGCGCACCTCGACGACGCAACGCGTCGAGCAAGGCGTCCTTCTCGCGCTCGCGTTCGTGCTGCCGCTCTTCGAGGCGCCGAAGAACCTGCTTTGGATCGCTTTCGTCGCGATCTGGATCTGGAACCGCTCGCGCGCGCGCGATTTCGGGGGGCGCTGGGACGCGTGGGACACGCTGATCGCGCTTTGGATTGCGTCGGGTTATGCGGTCGCGGCGTTCGCCGGCATCCGGCATGAGGAATGGGCGGCAGCAAACGACATACTTCGCTATGGGAGCGTGCTCTGGCTGTTGAGCCGCAGCCGCTATCCCGAGCGGACGTGGATCGCGCTGCTCGCGGTGATCGTCGCGGGCACGTTGGCCGCGCTCGGCTGGGGTTACTACGGACTGCTCGTCGAAAAGAAGCGCGAGTTCCTGGTTCTGCATTCGGTCGGACATGTCAACCACAGCGCAATCTACCTCGCGATCGTATTCGGTGCGGCGCTTGCGGCCACGCGTGCCTGGTGGCGCAAGATGAGTCGTACGCGGCGCGCGGCGGGACTTGCGCTCATCGGAGTACTGCTCGTATCGCTGATCTGGATGCAGAGCCGCGGCGCGTTCGGAGCCGGCCTGGTCGTCGCGGTGGCGTTGCTCGGCACTTACGCCTGGCGCAGGCGCCGCGGCTTGCGAAAGGTAATGCTCGGCACCGCGATCGCGGTCGGTGTCGTGTTGCTTCTCAAGCCGGAAGTGATCGAAAAGTATGAAGCCCGCATGGAGCAGGACCTGTTCCTCTCCTACCGCGACCAGATATGGGTCGTGGGTCTGGCAGCTTGGCGCGAGCATCCGTTTTTCGGCGTCGGAATGGGCAATTTCGGCCGCATCGACCTCGGCCAGATGAAGGCTTGGGCCGCAAGAAGGGGAGAGGCGCTGGACGAGAGCCGCCTGCTCTTTACCTCGCACGCGCACAGCTTGTATGTCAACACGCTTTCCGAACGAGGGCTGGTCGGACTCGGCGTTCTGCTCGCCGTGCTCGCAGGATGGGCCGCTGCGCTGATTCGCCGCATTCCCGAAGCGCAGGCGCCGCCGCTCCTCTGGGCCTACTGGGGCGGGGCGGCGGCAGCGTGGCTCGTCGCGACCGTCGCCGGAACGGTCAATACGACCCTGCATCACGAGCACGCCCTGCTCAGCATGCTCCTACTCGGCGGCTGGCTGTCGCTCTCCCGCGCCCCCGGCCCGGTCGGCGGGCGCTGAGGCCGAATGGAAGAGCCGAGACGCATGCTCGTCATCAGACGGGACAATATCGGCGACCTGGTGTGCACGACACCGCTCATCCGGGCGCTGCGGCAGCGTTTTCCGGATGCGTGGCTCGGCGCGCTCGTGAATAGCTACAACGCCGCGGTGCTCGCGCGCAATCCGGATCTCGACGCGGTCTACGCGTACACCAAGCTCAAGCATCTAGAGGGGGGACAGAGCGCGCTCGGCGCGCTCGTCCATCGGCTGCGCGACTTCTGGTCGCTGCGCCGGATGCAGCTTGACGCCGTCGTGCTGGCGACCCCGGATTTCACCCGGCGCAACCTGCGGCTCGCGCGCTGGCTCGCGCCGCGCCGGGTCGCCGGATTCTCGGATGACAGCGCGGCGGCGAACGGGCTCGACCTGTCCTTGCCTCAATCGGCAGTGCAAGGAAAACACGAAGTGGTGCGCGTCTTCGCACTCGGTCGGCTTTTCGGCATCGAGGGCGAAATTCCGCCGCTGCGGCTGGTGCCGGATCCGGCCGAGATCGAGAGGGCGCGTGCGGCCTTAGGAGGGCGAGCGGCGAGTCTGAAGGTCGCGGTACACATCAGCGCGCGCCGACCCGCGCAACGCTGGCCGGCGGAGCGCTACGCGGAGCTGATCGAGCGCCTGCACTCGAAGCACGGCGCCACGGCGATGCTGCTTTGGTTCCCTGGACCCGCCGATCACCCGAGACATCCCGGCGACGATGAGAAGGCGCAGGAGATTGCCGCGCGCGTAAAAGGCAAGGCACCGCTTGTCGTCTACCGTGCGGGCCCGCTGCCCGAGCTGATTGCCGCATTCGCCGCCTGCGACGCAGTCGTAACGCCTGATGGCGGGGCAATGCATCTCGCCGCAGCGCTCGGAAAGCCGATGGTTGCGCTCTTCGGCGACGCTCCTCCCGAGCGCTGGCATCCTTGGGGCGTGGAGCACCGCGTGCTCAGGCCGGCAAGCCGCACGGTGAACGACCTGTCGGTCGACGAAGTAGAACGGGCATTCGCATCCCTGTCTATACCGGCGGCGGCGGCGTAGCCGGCGAGTACTCCGGAATCCACGCACGCAGCCGCGATCGCACGTATTCGGGCTCGGTACGGCCCGGGCGCGCAAGCCAGTTCTCGATTTCTTCGACGAGCCCCGTCATCTGGTCGGGGTCGGGCTTGGCGATTCTCAGCTTGGGGTGCGGGGTGGGAAGCGTCTTCTCGGCATCGGCAAGCAGCTCTTCGTAGAGTTTTTCCCCCGGCCGCAATCCCGTGTAGACGATCCGGATCTCGCTTTCGCTCAATCCCGAGAGCCGAATGAGTTCGCGCGCGAGGTCGGCGATCTTGACCGGCTCGCCCATATCCAGAACGAAGATTTCTCCCGCTTTGCCCATTAATCCTGCCTGCAGCACGAGTTGCGCCGCCTCCGGGATCGACATGAAGTAGCGCCGCATATCGGGATGCGTCACCGTGATCGGGCCGCCGCGCGCGATCTGCTCGCGAAACCTCGGGATAACGCTGCCGGTCGATCCCAGCACGTTGCCGAAGCGCACAATGACGAACTGCATTCCCGCCTTCGCTTGCAACGCCTGACACACGCGTTCAGCCAAGCGCTTGGAGGCTCCCATCACGTTGGTCGGATTCACCGCCTTGTCCGTCGACACAAGGACGAACTTCTCCGCTCCGGCCGCCTGCGCCGCGCGTGCCAGTACCAGCGTCGACCTTACATTGTTGACGACCGCCTGGAACGCGTTTTCTTCCTCCATCAGCGGTACGTGCTTATAGGCGGCGGCGTGAAAGACGACTTGCGGCCGGTAGCGCGCGAACATCGCGGTCACGCAGGCTTCGTCCTTCGCGTCGCCGATCACGGCCGCGACGGCGGCATCGGGCAAGCGGTCGCGAAACTCCTCCGTGATCGAGTACAGCGCGAACTCCGAGAGATCGAAGAGCACGATCCGCTTCGGCCGGAAGCGGGCGACCTGGCGGCACAATTCCGAGCCGATCGATCCTCCGGACCCGGTCACGAGCACGGTCTTGCCGTCGAGGAACCCGTGCAGCCCGGCTTCGTCGAGCTGCACCGGATCGCGCCCGAGCAGATCGTCCAGCTCGACTTTTCTCAACGCCGAAACGCTGACTCGTCCAGACACAATGTCTTCGAGCGCCGGCACGGTCATGACCGAAAGTCCCGCGCCGGTACAGTGATCCACCGCCCGCCGGCGCGTTCCGTGACTCGCGCCAGGCATCGCGACAACGGCGTGCTTGACATCCATTCGTCGCGCAATTTCCCCGACTCGGTCAATGGACCCGAGGACCTTG
>JBFGLA010000292.1:0-3576 GCA_041576355.1 Burkholderiales bacterium | reverse complement strand
GCTGGAGCCGCAGCAGCGCGTGCGCCGGGCGCTGGAGGAGCTCGGCCCGACGTTCGTCAAGCTCGGCCAGGCGCTATCGACGCGGGAGGACCTGCTTCCGCCGAAGTGGACGGCCGAGCTTGCGCGGCTGCATAGCGCCGCGACGCCGGTGCCGTTCGAGGAGATTCTGCCCGTCATCGAGCACGCGATCGGGACGGCGCCCTCCGAGGTGTTCCTCGACCTGGAGCGCGAGCCCTCCGGTTCGGCCTCGATCGCCCAGGTCCACCGTGCGCAGCTCGCGGACGGGACGCCGGTGGTCCTCAAGATCCGGCGGCCCGGGATCGAATCGAAAGTCGAAGCGGATTTGCGCATTCTCGGCCACCTCGCGCAGCTCGTGGAGAACGAGATTCCGGAGGTGCGCCGCTTCCAACCCACGCGCGTGATGGACGAGTTCCGGCGCTCGCTCATGCGCGAGCTCGACCTTGCGGCCGAGGCGCGCAACGTCGAGCGCTTCGCGCGCAACTTCAAGGACGACCCGTACATCCTGATCCCGCGCGTCTTCCCGCGCTGGTCGAGCGATGTGATGAACGTGCAGGAGCGGATCGACGGCGTTCCCGGCGACGACGCTG
Organism: Burkholderiales bacterium; assembly: GCA_041576355.1. Classification (GTDB taxonomy): domain Bacteria; phylum Pseudomonadota; class Gammaproteobacteria; order Burkholderiales; family SG8-39; genus JAOUFA01. The sequence continues at coordinate 2,968 of JBFGLA010000292.1, read as the reverse complement.
CGGCCATCGGGCGGGCCGGACTCGATCCGAAGCTGCTCGCGCAGCGCGGCGCCGATTCCGTGCTCAAGATGATCCTGGTGGACGGCTTTTTCCACGCCGACCCACATCCGGGCAATGTGATCTACCTGCCGGGCAACCGGATCGCGATGATCGATTTCGGCATGGCGGGGCGGCTCTCGCCCGCGCGCCGCAACCAGATCGTCGACCTACTCGCGGGGCTCGCGGGCCACGACGACGAGGCGATGCTTGAAGTGCTCCTCGACTGGGCGGGCGAGGACGCGGTGGACGAGGAGCGGCTCGCGGCGGACGTGAACGAGCTCGCTTTCGACTATGCGGACGTGCCGATCAAGGACATACGCATCGGCACGCTGCTGCGCCGTGTGACGGCGGTGGTGCGCGAGCACGGCATCGTGCTTCCGCCGGATCTGACGCTGATGATCAAGGCGCTGATCACGCTCGAGGGGCTCGGCCGCAGGTACGACCCGGACTTCCGGCTCGTCGAGCGCTTGAAGCCGTTTCTCGACCGCGCGATCACCGCGCGCTATTCGCCCGCCGCGGTCGTGCGCCGCGGCGGCGCGAACGTCACGCGTTTTCTGGGGCTGGTCGGCTCCGTGCCGCGCGACCTCGGACGGCTTCTCAAGGACGCGCGCCGTGGCCGCATGCGCGTCGATCTCGATCTCAAGCGGCTCGACAGCTTCGGGCGCAAGCTCGACAGCACGATCGACCGCATCACGATCGGCATCATGACCGCGTCGATCGTGATCGGCTCGTCGATCGTGATGACCGTGACCTCGGGGCCGAAGGTGCTAGGCGCCCCGGTCTTCACCGTGCTCGGGCTCTTTGGCTACCTGCTGGCGTTCTTCAACAGCATCTGGATCATCGTGTCGATCTGGCGCTCGCGTCGTGACTGAGCCGGGAGCCGCCGCCGTGACGGCTGAAGCGTGATGCCCGGCGCCGAGTGGGTGGAGCTGCTGCCGCGGCACATCCCGGGGCGCTACGAGCACTGGGCTCCTCGAGCCCAAGGTCGACGACCCGGCTCTTGCAAGGTCGCGCTAACCGCGGTACTCGTCGCGCCGCCGCCGTACGACGACGATGCGCCGGTCGCCGAACACAAGGAAGCTCGCCGCCCAGGATATCAGCGCATAGACGATCGCGCCGAGCACCGCGGACCAGAATCCGGCGACGTTGAACCCCTCCACGAAGGACGCCACGAACCAGAACAGCAGCCCGTTGATGACGAAGACGAAGAGGCCGAGCGTGACGATCGTGACGGGCAGCGTGAGCAGCACGAGCAGCGGCCGGATCAGCGTGTTGGCGAGGCCGAGCAGGAGCGCCGCGATGAGCGCGGTGTAGAAGCTCTCCACCTGCACCGAGGGCACGAGGTAAGGCAGCGCGAGCAGCGCGAGCGCGTTGATGAGCCAGAGAAGGAGCAGGTTGAGCGCCATGGAACCGCGAGCATAGCGCAAGGTGCAGGTCCGGATAGCCCTGCCTGCAGGCGCGCGGTCCGACTGGTATTAGAATCTTCGGGAGTCCGGCCCCGAGGTAATCCACAATCCCCAAGGAGAAACTTGCATGCTCACGCTTTTCTATGCCCCCGGCGCCTGTTCCATGGCGGCGCACATCGTGCTCGAGGAGAGCGGCGAAAAGTACGACGCCCGGCGCATGGATCTCGCCAAGGGCGAGCAGCGCACCCCGGAGTACATGAAGATCCATCCGCTCGGCCGCGTCCCCGCGCTGAAACTCGACGATGGCTCGCCGCTCACGGAGAACACGGCGATCCTGCCTTTCCTGGGCAAGCGCTTCGGCCTGTGGCCGACCGATCCGATCAAGGAAGCAAAGGCGCTTTCCATCGTCGGCTTCTTTGCCTCGAGCGTGCATCCCGCGCACGGCCACATCGGCCGGCCCGAGCGCTATACGGAGGACAAGTCGGCCTTTCCGGGCATCCAGGCCATGGGCAAGAAGAGCTTTCATGACTACCTCAAGCAGATCGACGCCCTGTACGCGGGGCGCGAGTGGCTCTCCGGCGAGTATTCGGTTCTCGACCCCTATGCCCTGGTGTTCTACACCTGGGGCGTGAAGCGCGAGCTGCCCGTGGCGGAGCTGAAGCACTACACCGCCCTCAAGGATCGGATGGCGAAGCGCCCGGCCGTGCAGCGCGTGGTCGCGGACGAGAGCGTCAAGCTGTAGCTGCCCTGGCGTTCGTTGACCGGGTTCGATTGAGCCATGTGCCGCGCTCTGCTCTACCTCGGCCAGCCGGTGCCGCTGGACGATTTTCTCTTTCGCCCCGATTCGGCGCTGGTCAAGCAGAGTTACATGCCGAAGATGCTGCACCTGCTCAACCTCGCCGGCTTCGGCATGCGTGCCTGGGATGTGGTATCGCACGAGCCGGAGAAGCCGTTCGCGTACGCCTCGGACTCGATTCCCGTGTTCGATCGAAACCTGAAGGGCCTGGCGGAGAAGATCCGCGCCCGCTGCCTGCTCGCGCACGTGCGCGGTGTACCCTATAACACCAAGGTCGAGATCGCCACGCAGAACGTGCATCCGTTCCAGTTCGCAGGCGTGCCGCTCGCGCTCGCGCACAACGGCGATCTCGCGCGCTTCGCGGAAATGAAGCCGCTGCTCCTGCCGCACGTGCGGCCGGAGCTCGCGGCGCAGATCCGCGGCACGACTGACAGCGAATGGATCTACGCCCTGATCGTGTCGCGGCTCAGGGACCCCTACGCGCGGCCCTCGGGCGAAGAGCTGTACGAGGCGGTGGTGCGGACGCTTGGCGTCCTGCGCGAGGTGCGCGAGAGGCTGGGAATCGCGCTCGCCTCGCCGGTCAATCTCTTCATCACCGACGGGACGCAGCTCGCCGCGGTGCGATACACGTTCGACTTCGGCTGCTACCCGCAGGACCCGGCGGAATTTCTTCCCGGGCACCTCGCCTACTACACGCTCTGGTACACGGTCGGGCGCGACTACGGTC
>JBFGLA010000291.1:0-3582 GCA_041576355.1 Burkholderiales bacterium | reverse complement strand
CACGCTCGCATACCGCGGCGAGCACCTGCTACGCCTGTTCGATGCCGATCTGGGCGAGCGGCTCGCAGAAGAAATGCGCAAGAAAGGCGTCGCGATCCGCCTGCGCGCCGCGCCCGCATCGCTTTCGCGGCGCAGCGACGGCACGATCGAGGCATGGTTCGACGACGGTTCGCGCGCCGATGCAGACCTCGTCCTCTTCGCGACCGGGAGAAAACCGAGCACCGCGGGACTGGGGCTCGAGGCGGCCGGCGTGCGGCTCGACGCGGACGGCGGCGTGGTCGTCGATCCGTATCTCAAGTCGAGCGTCGAATCGATCCATGCGCTGGGCGATGTCGCCAACCGCCACAACCTCACCCCGGTCGCGACCGCGGAGGGCATGGCACTCGCCCGGACGCTTTTTCGCGGCGAGCCGACCGCGATGGATTACGAAAGCATCCCGACCGCGGTTTTTTCCGATCCGAATCTCGCCTCCGTCGGCCTGCCGGAGCACGCCGCGCGCGAGCACCTCGGCGCGGTCGATGTCTACAAGACATCGTTCCGCGCGCTCAAGCACACGCTCGGCGCCAGTGAAGAGCGAATCTTCATGAAGCTGGTGGTCGACGCGAAGAGCCAGCGCGTCGTCGGAGCGCACATGATCGGGCCCGAGGCGGGCGAGATCATCCAGGGCATTGCGATCGCGGTGAAGCTCGGTGCGACCAAGGCGCAGTTCGATGCGACGATCGGGATCCATCCGACCGCAGCGGAGGAGTTTGTGACCTTGCGCGAGAAAGCGGCCTGACTCATGCTCATCGAAGCGAGCATCGAGAAGAAGCTACGCGAGCTGAAGGCCCTCACCCGGGTGCCGCTCGCAATCGAGCTGTGGAACGGCAAGCGCCATACGATCGGGGATTCGGCCGCGGTGACGGTGAGGATCCCGAGTGCGGCGGCGCTGCGCTATTTCATCGATCCCGATCTCGCCAAGCTCGGCGAGGCGTACGTCGAAGGATTGATCGACGTCGAGGGGCCGATCGCCGACGTCTTGCGCGCGGCAGAGGACCTGTCAGTCTCCCTCGGCGGCGCGAAGAAGGGAAAGCTGCCCCTCGTTCGCCTTGCCCATTCGCGCAAGCGCGACGCCGAGGCGATCCAGTACCACTATGATGTCTCGAACGACTTCTACGCGCTGTGGCTCGACCGCAACATGGTCTATTCGTGCGCGTACTTCAAGACCGGCGAGGAGGACATCCACACCGCGCAGGAGCAGAAGCTCGAGCATATCTGCCGCAAGCTGCGCCTTGCGCCGGGCGACAAGTTCCTGGACATCGGCTGCGGCTGGGGCGCGCTCGTACGCTGGGCAGCCAAGCACTACGGCGTCGACGCAACCGGAATCACGCTCTCGCGCAACCAGCACGCGCTCGCCAACGCGCGCATCCGGGTCGAGGGGCTGGAAGGGCGCTGCCGCGTGCTCCTGCAGGACTACCGCGACGTGCCGGGCGAAGACGTGTTCGACAAGATCGCCTCCGTCGGAATGTTCGAGCACGTCGGGCTGAAGAACCTGCCGGTCTATTTCGGCGCGATCCACCGCCTCCTCAAGGACGGCGGCATCGTCATGAACCACGGCATTACGTCGGTCGACCCGGACAGCCGCGCGGTCGGGCTCGGCGCCGGGGAATTCGTCGGCCGCTACGTCTTCCCGCACGGCGAGCTGCCGCACCTATCGCTCGTCGCGCGTGAGATGACCGCCGCGAACCTGGAGGTGATGGACGTCGAGACCCTGCGCCTGCACTACGCGAAGACGCTCTGGCACTGGAGTGCGCGGCTCGAGGCGAACCTCGATCGCGCGCGGGAGCACGCGGGCGAGAAGCGGCTGCGCATCTGGCGCGTCTACCTCGCCGGCTGCGCGCACGGGTTCGATAAGCGCCGCACCTCGATCCACCAGGTGGTCGCGGTCAAGACCTCGAATCCGAACGTAAACCCGTTGCCCTGGACACGGGGCTACATGTACGAATAGAGCGACGGAAGGAATTCGCATGCTGGTGCTGAGCAACGAGGAGATCCAGAAACTGCTTCCGATGCGCGAGTGCATCGACGTGCTGGAGGCGATGTATCGCGACCTCGCGAACGAGAAAGCGCTCGGCTCGCCGCGCGTCGACAACATCGCGCCGACCCGACACGAGGGCGGGTACTACGCGTTCAAGCACATGGGCGGCATCTGGCCCGCGCGCGGCATCCAGGCGCTGCGCATCAATTCGGACATCCTTACCCACCCGGTCGTCGCCGGCAAGCCGAGGCGGGTCAAGGTCCCGGCCGCGGGCGGGCGCTGGGTCGGGCTGGTCGCGCTTTTCAGCACCGAGACCGGCGAGTTGCTCGCGCTTTTTCCGGACGGGGTCGCGCAGCGCATGCGCGTGGGCGCCGCGAACGGACTTGCCGCCCGCTTTCTCGCCCGAGCCGACGCGTCGAGCGTCGCGTTGATCGGCACCGGGTGGCAGGCGGGCGCGCAGTTGATGGCCATCCGCTGCGTGCGCGACGTTAAGAGGGTGAAGGTTTACAGCCCGAGCGCGGCGAACCGGGACGCCTTCGTCGCCCAGGCGAAGGCGGACCGCGTCGAGATCGCCGCCGTCGCGAGCGCTGAGGAGTGCGTGCGGGACGCGGACATCATCCTTTCCGCAACCTCGTCGTTGGTGCGCACGATAGAGCCGGCGTGGCTCGTTCCGAGCGTGCACGCGAGCTGCATCAAGACGCAAGAGGTCGATGCCGAGGTGCTGCGCCGCTGCGACCGGGTCATCGTGCACCAGCGCGGCCAGGCGAAACAGATCGACAACATCTTGCCGGGCACGCCGAACCTCGCCGAGGAGCCGAAAAACGGCTGGTGGAGCGAGCCCGGCACCCGCGTCGCCGACTATCCCGACCTGCCGATGCTCGTCGCGGGGCGCGCGGTCGGGCGCGAGCGCCGCGACGAGGTCACGTGCTTCGTCAACAACGTCGGATTGGGGCTGCAGTTCGCTGCGCTGGGATCCTTGATCCTGGAGAAAGCGCGCGCCGCGGGGGTCGGACACGATCTGCCTCGGGAATGGTTCACCGAGTCGGTGCACCCGTAGGGACGGCGGTCAGCGTTTCGGTTCACCCACGAACCGAACGTCCTTCGGCAGGCGGAACAGGGACATGTCCTTCGGCAGGTCGGTGCGGTAAATCTCGTAGCGAACGGCGTACTGCGCGCGCGGATTGCGGATCGAGACCTGGCGCGGCCGATGCGATGTCTCGTCCAGGAAAAGCTTGAGCTCCGAATCCTCGACGGTCACGACGAGAACGTGGTAGGGAACTCCGTCTATCGTTTCGTCCGGAGCCTCGGTTGCGCCCTGACTGCGAAAGAACGCCAGTTCGCGGCCCATCTGCAGACCTTTGAATTTCGGCGAGCGCTCCGTGGGAAAGACCGGCACGATCACGTTGTAGGTCGGTCCGGGGTCGACGACGTGGCGCGCCGTCCTGTCGAAGCGGTTGATCAGATAGGCGTCCGGCGCGTTCGAGATCACGAGCGCGTGGACGCCCGTTTGCAGATTCGGCTCCTCCTCGACCCGGGCGTAGCTGTCGGTGTAACGCCAGAGCTTG
>JBFGLA010000290.1:0-3588 GCA_041576355.1 Burkholderiales bacterium | reverse complement strand
GCCTCGATCGGCTCGACGAGCTCATGGGTGATCTCGGCTTCGCCGGCGGCGTGCTGCGCGCGGAGAGCGCCGATCTGCAGGGCTCGATCTGGTCGTTGCGCAAAGCCGCCCTGAACATCGTCATGTCGATGAAAGGCGACGGCAAGCCGATCTCGTTCGTCGAGGACTGCGCCGTGCCGCTCGACAAGCTCGGCGAGTACACGCAGCGGCTGACCGAGATCTTCGAGCGTCACGGCACGACGGGCACGTGGTACGCGCATGCCTCGGTGGGAACGCTCCACGTTCGTCCGGTGCTCGACATGCGCCGTGACGGCGCCGAGAAGATGCGCGCCATCGCGGAGGAAGCCTGCGCGCTCGTGAAGCAGTACAAGGGCGCGTACTCGGGCGAGCACGGCGACGGCCTCGTGCGCTCCGAGTGGATCGAGCCGTTCTTCGGCCCGAGACTGACCGCAGCGCTCGCCGAGATCAAGTCGTGGCTCGATCCGAAGGGCCTCATGAATCCCGGCAAGATCGTTGCCCCGTCGAGAATGGACGACCGGTCGCTCTTTCGCTTTCCGCCGGAGTACGCGACGAAGCCGCCGCCGGCGCTCCTCGACTGGTCCGAGTGGGGCGGCTACGACAAAGCGGTCGAGATGTGCAACAACAACGGCCACTGCCGCAAGTTCGACGCCGGCACGATGTGCCCGTCGTACCGCGCCACCGGCGACGAGCAGCACCTCACTCGCGGGCGCGCGAACACGCTGCGCCTCGCGCTCTCGGGGCAGCTGGGCGCGAACGCGTTCACCTCCGACGCGGTCAAGGACGCGATGGGGTTGTGCGTGTCGTGCAAGGGCTGCAAGCGCGAATGCCCGACCGGGGTCGACATGGCGCGCATGAAGATCGAGTTTCTCGCGCACTACAAGGGGCGGCACGGGTTGACCCTGCGCGACCGGCTCGTCGCCTGGCTGCCGCGCTATGCGCCCTGGGCGGCGCGGCTCGCACCCGTCGTCAATCTGGGCAACGCCGATTCGCTGCGCCCGTGGCGAGAGACGATCACGGGCTTCTCGGCGAAGCGCTCCCTTCCCGCCTGGCGCAGCGACGCCTTTCGCGATACGGAGGCGAAGACGAACGCGCGGGAGCGCGATGTCGTGCTCTTTGTCGATACCTTCAGCCGATGGTTCGAGCCGGAAAACGCCCGCGCCGCCCTGCGGGTTCTCGACTCTGCGGGCTATCGGGTCAATATCGCGCAGCCCCTGGAAGGCGGTCGGCCGCTTTGCTGCGGGCGAACGTTTCTGTCCGCTGGGCTGGTGAATGAAGCCAGGGTCGAGGCGCGGCGGATGCTTGCGGCGCTCGCGCCCTGGGTCGAGCGCGGCGTGCCGATCGTGGGGCTGGAGCCCTCGTGCCTCTTCTCCCTGCGCGACGAGTTCAAGGCCATGCTGCCCGGGGCGCCGACGGACCGGCTCGCGGCGAACGCCATGCTGTTCGAGGAGTTCATTGCGCGCGAAGCGGATGCGGGGCGGCTCGAGCTGAAGCTCAAGCCGCTCGAGCGCGAGGCGCTTCTGCACGGGCACTGCCACCAGAAGGCGTTCGGCGCGATGGGCGCGGTCGAGCGCGTGCTGGGCCTCGTTCCGGAGCTGAAGGTCACGAGCGTGGAATCGAGTTGCTGCGGCATGGCCGGCAGTTTCGGCATGGAAGCCGAGCACTACGACATCTCGATGAAAATGGCCGAGACGAGCCTACTGCCCGCCGTGCGCAAGGCTGCAGCGGAAGCGATCGTCGTCGCGGACGGCACCAGCTGCCGGCACCAGATCGCGGACGGCACCGGGCGCGGCGCGCTCCACGTCGCAAGGGTGCTTGCGCAGGCGCTGCAGTAGAAGCCACGTCGGTCAGCTTGACCACTGGGTGCACGATAGACTAGACTTAGCTAAGTTCAACAAGCGATGCCATGGACCCTGTCAATATCCACGAAGCGAAGACGCAGCTGTCGCGGTTGATCGAGCGAGTCCGCAAGGGCGAGGAGATCGTCATCGCGAAGGGAGGGAAGCCGGTGGCGCGGCTCGTAGGGATGACGCAAACGGCGAAACCCCGCATACCGGGACTCCTGAAGGGCCGAATTCGGGTGGGCAAGGATTTCGACGCTCCGCTGCCCGATGAAGTGCTCCAGCTATTTGAGGGCAAGCGCACCGAGCCGTGAGGCTGCTGGTCGATACGCATCTACTCGTCTGGTGGCTCGCGGGAAAGGGCGTCCCGCAGGAGGCGGCCGAGTTGATCCGCGACCCCGACAATCAGGTTTACGCCAGCGCGGCGAGCATATGGGAGATCGCGATAAAGGTCTCTCTCGGAAAGATACGCGTCGATCCCGCAGAGTTCGTCACGGCGTTGCGCGACGGCGGCTTCCAGGAGTTACCGGTCACGAGCCGCCACGCCGCGGGCATTGCAGCGCTGCCCCATCACCATCGCGATCCCTTCGACCGACTCCTTGTCGCGCAGGCTCTGTGTGAGCCGATGCGCCTCCTGACCGAGGACCGCGGCCTGACGGCCTACGGACCATCGGTGTTGTTTGCAGGATAGAGTTGCCGGGACGGATTCCCCTTCCAGGCCCTCGCGCGGCCGCGCGCCCGAGGCTATGATGGCGCGCGCAGTCTGCGTCTGCGCAGCGGGGGGAAACCTGCCATGGTCTCGCACGTCGTCGGCACGCGCCCTTTCGGCATCCGTGCCTATCTGACTTTCGTCGCCGGCGCCGCGCTCGTTCCCCTCGCGGTGGCGCTCGGCCTGCAGATCGCGGAGCGCTTTCAGCGCCGCAGCGAACTGGCCCTGGAGAGCATGCAGCAGATTTCCGCCTCGCTCGCCGGCGCGCTCGCCGAGGTGCTGGACAATAACCGGGAGTTGCTTGGCTCGCTCGCTCAGCGGCCCGGCATGCAGCTCGAGATTCCGCCGCGCTGCGACCCGCTGCTCGAGGAGCTTGCGCGCCTCAACCGGCGCTTCGCCAACGCGACGATAACGAGCCGCAGCGGAGACGTGGTCTGCTCCGGGGTTCCGATGCGCTCGGGCCAGACGGTGAACGTAGGCGAAGCGGCTTTCTTTCGCGCCATGCTCGCTTCGCGCCGTTTCACGGTGAGCGAGCCCTTCCTCGGCCCGATCACCGGGCAATGGGTGGTGGCGCAGATACACCCGAGGTTCGATCGCGACGGACGCGTCGTCGGCGGGGTGGGAATCCCGCTCGACCTGGAGGCGCTGCAGTCCTTGCTCGAGCGCGGGGCGGGCGTCGCGAGCTTGGGCGCGCGCGTGGTGTCGGCGAATGGCAGGATCGTCGCGAGCTCGCGCCTGCCGGAAGAGCCGCTCGGACGCGATATCTCGAACGAGCCGCTGGGCAGAGCATTGCGCGGCTCTCCGCCGCCGAAGTTCAGCGCCGTCGGGCTGAACGGCGCCGAGCAGCTTTTCGGCGCGACTCCTGTGCCTGGCACCAGTTGGGTCATGGTGGTGAGCGAGGATCGGCACTATGCGCTGGGCCCGGCGTACGAAGGCCTGCGCAACGGGGCGCTCGCCCTGATCGTCGCCCTCGCCCTCGCGGGGCTCGCCACCGCGGCACTCGCGCGCCGGATCGCGGAG
>JBFGLA010000289.1:0-3615 GCA_041576355.1 Burkholderiales bacterium | reverse complement strand
TGACCAGACCCAGGCGTTGCACGAGTGCGAGAAGCGCCTCGACAGCGTCCTGGAGCTTTCCTCCGGCTGGTACTGGGAGCAGGACGCGCAGCTGCGCTTTACGATGTTCACCGGAGGCGCCGCGGCCGCGCCCGGGCTCGAGTCGGACCCCCTGATCGGGATGACCCTCTTGGAAATGCTCGAGGCGCACGGAGAGAGCGCGGAGCAACAGGCCTGGGAGGCCAAGATCGCGGCGCGCGAGCCGTTTGTCGATCTCGAGCTCAGGCGCACCGGTCCCGACGGTACGTCGCGCCACATCAGCGTCAGCGGCTTGCCTGTCTACGACGAATCGGGGTGCTTTGCCGGCTACCGCGGCATCGCGAAGGATGTGACCGAACGCAAGCGCACCCTGCAGCTGCAGAGCCTCGAGCACTCGGTTGCGCATTGCATCGCCGGCGCCAACAATACCCGGGACGCGATGACGGCGATCATTCGCGCCATCTGCGAAACTGAGCATTGGGAGTGCGGCCGCTACTTCTACCACGACGAAAGCGCGGACGTCCTGCGCCTGGCCGAATCGTGGGGCGTGGACGACGATGCGATCCAAGAGTTCATCGCGCGATCGCGCAAGCTCGTCTACGAGCGCGGCGTCGGAATTTCCGGCCGGGTGTGGCAGGAGAAGCACCCGATCTGGGTCGCCGACGTCACCGTCGACGAGCGCGCGGTGCGCAAAGGGTTCGCAGACGGGCTCGGCATTCGCGGCGCGTTCGTCTTTCCAGTGATCGCCGAGGGAAAGCCGATCGGCGTTCTCGCCTTCAACACCCGCCAGGTGCGCGAGCCGGACGTTCCGCTGATGCGCGCGATCAACGTCATCGGCAGCCAGATCGGGCAGTTTCTGCGGCGCAATCAAGCGGAGGAAAGCCAGCGCAGATTCCGCGCCGCAATGGACGCTTCGGCCGATCTGATGCTGCTTATCGACCGCGTGACTCTGCGCTACGTCGATGTCAATGAGGCGGCCTGTCGCGCTCTGGGTTACACGCGGGACGAGATGCTCTCCATGGGTCCGGCGGACATCTTCTCCAAAACCCGCGAGGAGTTGACCGACCTCTATGACCGGCTCTTCGCCGCCGAGGCGAAGCCTGTGGTGGTGGAAGGTGTCTACCGGCGCAAGGACGGATCGCAGCTCCAGGTCGAGGCGTACCCTCGCGCGCTTCGCTCGGCAAGCGGGGATGTCGTCGTCTCGACTGCAAGGGAAGTCGGTGAGCGTAGGCGCGCCGAACAGCTCCGGGCGCTCGAGCACTCGGTGACCCGCAGCATCGCGGAAGCCGACAACGCGACGGATGCGCTGCAGGCGGCGATCCGCGCGGTTTGCGAATCCGAGGGCTGGGAATGCGGCCGCTACCTCCGTGTAGACGAAAAGGCCGGCGTGCTGCGTTTCGGCGAGGCCTGGGGCGTCGCGAACCCCGCGATCGAGCGCTTCCTCGCCGGATCGCGCGAGGTCACCTACGCGCCGGGGTACGGGCTGGCCGGCCGGGTGTGGCAGTCGGGAGAGCCGATCTGGGTCGCCGATCTCCACACGGACCCGCGCACGGCGCAAAAGAGTGTTACGCGAGAAATCGGCCTGCATGGCGCGATCTTCTTTCCGGTGAAGTCGGAGGGCAAGACGATCGGCGTGCTCGCCTTCAACAGCCGCGAGATCCGCGAGCCGGACGAGCGGCTGCTGCAGGCCGTGACAGTGATCGGCAGCCAGATCGGCCAATTCGTTCGGCGCAAGTGGGCCGAGGAGGAGCAGCATCGCTTCCGGGCGGCGATGGACGCCTCCGCCGAGCTGATGGTCCTCGTCGACCCCGCCACGATGCGCTACATCGATGCCAACGACGCGGCCTGCCGGGCGCTGGGCTATAGCCGGGAAGAGTTGCTCGCGATGGGACCGCATGATCTCTTGTGCGAGTCGCGCGAAGAGTTGGCAGAGGCGTACAAGCGCTTGCTTGCGGACGACGCGAGCGATGCGCCGGTCGAAGGCTGGTACCGCCGCAAGGACGGATCTCGGCTCGCCATCGAGACCATGCGCCGCGTACTGCGGTCGGCCGACGGAGACGTCATTGTCGCGATAGCGCGGGAAATCGGCGAGCGCAGGCGCGCCGAACAGCTGCTGCGGCTCGAGCATACGGTGAATCGAGGGCTCGCTGACGCCGATAGTCTCGGTGTTGGGCTGACGGCGGCGCTGCGCGCCATATGCGAGACCGAAGGCTGGGAATGCGGCCGATACTTGGCCGTGGACGAAGCGGCCAACGTGTTGCGTGCCTGCGAAGACTGGGGGATTCAGAGCGAGGGCATCGAGCGTTTTCTGGCGGCGTCCCGCAACGTCACCTACGCTCCCGGCACCGGTCTGGCTGGGCGAGCATGGCAGACCCGCCAGTTGGTTTGGGTCGCCGAAGTGAACAAGGACGGACGGGCAAAGCAAGGAGGTCTTCTCAAGGAGCTAGGCATCAACGGCGCCATCTTCTTTCCCGTTCTGTCGGATGGAAAGGTCATCGGCATTCTCGCTTTCCATAGTCGCGAGGTGCGCGAGCCTGACGAAAGGTTCCTGCAGGCGGCAACGGTGATCAGCAGCCAGGTCGGCCAGTTCGTCCGCCGCAAGCAGGCAGAAAGCGTGTTGCGCGCAAGCGAAGCGCGCTTCCGCAGCCTCACCGAGTTGTCGGCCGACTGGTACTGGGAGCAGGACGCGGAGCTCCGCTTCGTCGACGCTGGCGGTGCCACGAAGGCGCGCGGAGGCATCACGGCAGCCCAGCACGAAGGTCGGCTCAGGTGGGAGCTTCCCGGCACCGAGCCGCTCGACGGCAGCTGGGAGGAGCACAAGGCGACACTCGCCGCGCGGCTCCCTTTCCGCGACTACATGTTGCGGCGCACCGGCAACGACGGCAACGTGCGCTACGTCAGCGTTTCGGGCGAGCCGATTTTCGACGAGACCGGCGCGTTTCTAGGCTACCGCGGCATCGGCAAGGACATGACGCAAACCATCGAGGCGATGGTCGCATTGCGCGAGAGCGAGGAGCGCTTTCGCAGCCTGACCGAGCTCTCATCCGACATCTATTGGCAACAGGACGAGCAGTACCGCTTCACCTCGTTCGGTGGTTCAGGCTCGTCGCGGCTCAGCCTGCGCCGAGACCACCTGATCGGCAAGACGCGCTGGGAACAGAGCTACGTCAACATGACCGCGGACGACTGGGCGGTGCATATCGCGACGCTGGAGGCGCGCGAACCGTTCCGCGAGCTGGAGCTGTGCCGCGCGGACGAGTCCGGCGACAAGGTCTGGATCAGCGTCAGTGGCGAGCCGGTGTTCGACGCCTCCGGCGCGTTCACGGGCTATCGCGGCGTCGCCAAGGACATTACCGAGCGCAAGCGGGCCGAGGAACGGATCCATCACCTGGCGAATCACGACGTACTCACCTCCCTGCCGAACCGGGTGATGTTCAGCCAGGTGCTGAATCATTGGATCCAGAGCGCGCAGCGTTACAACCGGCAGTTCGCCGTCCTGTTCATCGATCTGGACCGCTTCAAGGTCATCAACGATACGCTCGGGCACGAGGCCGGGGACCAGCTGCTACAGGAGATGGGCCAGCGCCTGCTCGACAC
>JBFGLA010000288.1:0-3653 GCA_041576355.1 Burkholderiales bacterium | reverse complement strand
GCCATTGGTTGACGAGATCGACGTAACGCCGCAGCGGCGAGGTCATCCAGGCGTAGCACGACACGCCGAGCCCCTCGTGCGCCTCGGGGTGCACGCTCATCCTGACCTTGCCCGTGGACTGCACGCGATAGATCGCGGCGATGTCGCGCTCCGCGAGCAATGCGCCCCAGGTCGTGTTGGCAAGGATCATCAGCTCGGAGACGAGCTTGTCGAGCGGCGCACCGCGCTTGCGTCGCACGATGCTGACGCGACCGTCCTCGACAGTGAAGGTGTAGTCGTTCGCCCCTGCGCCGACGCTCGGCTTGCCTCGCTTCGCTTCGAGCGCGGTTGCGAGCCGCCAGAGAGAGCGCAGTTCCTCTTCGAACTGCAGGCCGGCGGATGTGCCCGAGACGAAGAGCTCGTTCAGCGTGTCGTATTCGGCGTGCCGAAGATTCGCTGCGATGCGGACCTGCTCGAGGCGCGAGTGCCGGATTCGGACCGTGTAATGAGGCAGCGAAACATCCAGGTAAAGCGAGATCGCGGGCTGGCGGCTGCCGTGATCGAGCGAGAACCGCTCCACGACATCGTCTGGCAGCATCGTGAACTTGCGCCCGGGCATATATGCGGTCGAGAGCCGCTCGCGCGCGATCGCCCCGAGCGGCGTGTCGGGCGCAAAACCGAGCGCCGGCGCCGCGATGTGGATGCCGACCCGCAACTCGTCTTCTCCCACGCGCGCGACCGAGAACGCATCGTCAATCTCGGTCGTCCCGATGTCGTCCAGGCTGAAGGCGTCGGCCTCGGCGAGCGGAAGGTCGACCCGCACCTCCGGAATCTCGTGCGGCGGAAAATGCGTTCCGCCGGGGAAGAACTCGTGCAGGAAGCGGTTGAGATGGTAATCGTGGCTGTCGGGGAGCCGGCCGCAGCGCTCGAACAGCCGCGCCGCCGAGAGGCCGAGCGCCTTGCACGCCTGCTCGAAGGCCTTCGCTTCAGGCTTGTTGCGGTCGGGTGCATAGAGCAGCTCGTCCCGCAGCCGCTCGATCTCGGCGGGACACTCGAACCGAGTCAGCGTCTGGACCCAGTCGGCGATCTGTTCCTGGACGCGCCGCTTCTTCTCCAACCCAGCGAGCGCCGCTTTGAGCGTTTCCGGCGGAGCGGCCTGAAACCGCCCGCGGCCACGGCGGTGAAAATATATGGGGGCGGAATGCAGCTTCAGCAGGACCCCGGCCGCTTCGGCCGCTTCCGGCTGACGCCCGACATATTCCCGGGCGAGTTCCTGGAAGCCGAATTCCGTCGCCCCTGAGCATTGCCACAGGAAATCGGTATCGAGTGCGGCGGCGAACCTTTCCGCTTGGGCGAGCAGATCCGGTGCCGCGGGCTGCTCGAAGCTCATCAGCACGTGCGTCGACTTGACTTTGGAGCGACGGCCGTGGGGACTTTCCACCTGCAGGGCGGCGCCCGACTGCGCGAGCACGGTCGCGACCTTGAAGTCCCCGTCTTCTTCGTACAGGACGTGCATCGGTTCCGCTCAGCGCGAGAAAGTCACGCCGCGGCAACGCCGGCAAAGCGCAGAATCAGCGGGAGGTGCTCGGGAAAGCTCTGCAGTGTGTGGTCACCGCCGTCGCGGATCGCCATACGCGCGCCCTCGTACTTGCGCGCCGCTTCGCGCCAGTCGAGAACTTCGTCTCCGGTCTCGAGCAGAACGAGATACCGCTCGGGATCCACCTTTTCGACCGCGAGCGAGCGCCAGCCCTCCAGGTGCTCGCGCGTGAGCTCGTACTCCTCGCCAGTGTGCAGATTGGCCTGCCTGCCGAGGAGCGGCTCGAGCCCCACGTAGGGCCGAATGGAGGGATTGATCAGCACCGCGCGCGCACCGAGCTTCTCAGCGAACCACGTGGCATAGAAGCCGCCGAGCGAGCTGCCCACCAAGGTGACGCGAGCCGTATCGAGTTTCGCAAGCGCGGCTTCGATGACGCGCACCGCCTCGCCCGGCCGGTGCGGTAACGACGGGCACACGAAGGCCCGGCCAAGTGCGCGCGCATCCATGTAGGCCTTCATCGTCCGGGCCTTGCCGGACGCAGGCGTGCTATTGAATCCGTGCAGGTAAACAATCATCGCCGGCGCTCGCAGCCCGGCATTATGCCGCGCCCGCGCGGCGCGAGGCCTCAAGCGTCGGAAGCGGGCTTTTGCTCCGTGCGTCGCGACAGCGGAAAGATGACGAGATTGCGCAGCAGACCGCCGGCGGCAACAACGATGAGGAAAACGGTGCCGCCGGCCATGATGGCTAGATACGCCGCAAGGCCTTTCTCGTCCGCCTTCACCACGATTGCATCCGCGTAAAGAATGTCGCCGACCGCAACGCCCGCGATCCCGGCGCCAACCAGCACGACGACGTTGACGGCCATCAGTGCCGCGCGCGGCACGCCCCCTGGATTGGAGTGGAAGAAACCCCAAACCACGACCGACAGGACAAACGCAAGGATGATCAGCATGAAATGCATACGAAGTGCGCTCGCATGTACTACGCCGGTTCAGGCTAACGAGACCCGGCCTTGGCCAGCCTTGATCTGGATCATTCGAAACAGCCGCGGGTCGTAACCCGGGTCAAGGGCGCGCCAACCGCTCGATAAGCCGGCCGTGCAGGCCGCCGAAACTGCCATTCGACATCACCAGGATGTGATCGCCCTCGCGCGCGTCCGCGACGATGTGGCGTTCGAGCGCGGCGAGGTCGGTCTCGCAGCGGGCCCGATCGCCGAGAGCGGCGAACACCGCGGGCGCGTCCCACCCCAGTCCCGCGCAATACACGTAGGCGAGATCGGCCTGGGCGAGACTCGCCGGTAACTCGTCCTTCAGTACGCCGAGTTTCATGGTGTTCGAGCGCGGTTCGAGCACCGCGAGTATGCGGCCGCCGACACGATCGCGCAGCGCGGCGACGCTCGCCCGAACGGCGGTCGGATGATGGGCGAAATCGTCGTAGAGGGTGATACCGCGCACGCGGGCGCGTACCTCCATGCGACGCCTAACGCCGGAAAATCCGGACAGCGCTTCGATCGCCTCTTCGGGCTCGACGCCACCATGACGCGCCGCTGCAACAGCGGCAAGCGCGTTCAGCCGGTTGTGCTCGCCGAGGAGATTCCATCGAATCCGGCCGAGCGAGCGTCCCTGCCAGGCGACTTCGAAATCGCCCTCGGGCCCGGCATCGCCGAT
Source organism: Burkholderiales bacterium (assembly GCA_041576355.1). Classification (GTDB taxonomy): domain Bacteria; phylum Pseudomonadota; class Gammaproteobacteria; order Burkholderiales; family SG8-39; genus JAOUFA01. The sequence goes on along the minus strand of JBFGLA010000288.1, from coordinate 470 downwards.
CTCCCATCCTCCCGGGATGCCGAAGGTTTCGACCGGAGTCCAGCAGCCCGCGGCCAGCACGCGCGTCAGGGATTGGTCGGAACCGTTCGCGATGATTCGACCCGTTGCGGGCAATGTTCGCACGAAGTGGTGAAATTGACGCTCGATCTCTGCAAGATTGGCGAAGATGTCGGCATGATCGAACTCGATATTGTTCAGAATCGCCGTTCGCGCCCGATAGTGGACGAACTTCGATCGCTTGTCGAAAAAAGCCGTGTCGTACTCATCGGCCTCGATCACGAAGAACCGGGACGGCGTGAGCCGCGCCGAGACCTCGAAGTTGGTGGGCACGCCCCCGATCAGGAACCCCGGCGCGAGCCCCGCGCGCTCGAGGATCCAAGAGAGGATGGAGCTCGTCGTCGTCTTGCCATGGGTGCCAGCGACTGCAAGTACCCACTTTCCCTGTAATACCTGCTCTGCAAGCCATTGCG
>JBFGLA010000287.1:0-3661 GCA_041576355.1 Burkholderiales bacterium | reverse complement strand
GTTCGGACCTTCCGGCGTCTCGATCGGGCACACACGCCCGTAGTGCGTCGGATGGACGTCGCGGACCTCGAACCCCGCCCGCTCGCGCGTAAGACCACCGGGCCCGAGCGCCGAGACGCGCCGCTTGTGCGTGATCTCCGAGAGCGGGTTGGTTTGGTCCATGAACTGCGAGAGCTGGCTCGAGCCGAAGAATTCCTTGATCGCTGCGGAAATGGGCTTCGCATTGATCAGGTCATGCGGCATCAGGTTCTCGGACTCGGCCTGCGAGAGCCGCTCCTTGACCGCGCGCTCGACGCGCACCAAGCCCGCCCGGAACTGGTTTTCCGCCAGCTCGCCGACCGAGCGCACACGGCGGTTGCCGAGGTGATCGATGTCGTCGATCTCGCCGCGGCCGTTGCGCAGTTCGACCAGGATCCGGATCACCTCGACGATGTCCTTCGGGCTGAGCGTCAGGCGCAACTCGACCTTCGCCTCGAGCTTCTGCCTGTCCACGCCCTTCGACTTCAGGTCGTGGAACATCTTGTCGATAATCGTCTGGACGTCGGCCTCGCTTGCCGCGCCCTCGACGCTCACCTTGCCGAGCGAGAGCTCGGGCACGTTGCCGAAGTAGGCACGCAGCTCGGCGTCGGCGTCCTTGGCGAGAGCGAGATTCTTCAGCCGGATCTGCCAGCTCGATTCGCTCGGCGCCCCGATCCTGCGGTTGAACTTCATGCGGCCCACGGCCGAGAGGTCGTAGCGCTCCTCGGCGAAGAACAAGCCGTTGAACAACCCTTCGACCGCGTCCTCCGTGGGTGGCTCGCCCGGGCGCATCATGCGGTAAATCGCGATGCGGGCAGCGTTCATGTCCGCGGTCTCGTCGGTTCGCAGGGTCTGCGAGATGTAAGGGCCCTGGTCGAGATCGTTCGTGAACAGCGTCCGAATCGCCTCCACCTTGGCCTCGCGCAGCTTGGCGAGCAGGGTCTCGGTGACTTCCTCGTTCGCGTTCGCGATGATCTCGCCGGTGTCGGCGCTCACGACATCGTGCGCCAGCGTACGGCCGAGCAGGAACTCGTCCGGCGCGGCGATCTTCTTGATCCCGGCTGCTTCCATGTCACGGATGTGCTTGACCGTGATGCGCTTGTCCTTGGCGACGATCGTCTTGCCGGACTTGTCGGCGATCTCGAAGCGCGCGACCTCGCCGCGCAAGTGCTCCGGCACGACCTCGAACAGCAGGTGGTCGCGGGCGACGTGGAAGGTGTCGAACGCGAAGAATTCCTGGAGGATCCGCTCCGGGCTGTAGCCAAGAGCCTTGAGCAGGATGGTCACCGGCATCTTGCGGCGCCGGTCGACACGGAAATAGACGGTGTCCTTCGGGTCGAACTCGAAATCGAGCCAAGAGCCGCGATAAGGGATGATCCGCGCCGAGAACAGCAGCTTGCCCGAGCTGTGCGTCTTGCCGCGGTCGTGCTCGAAGAACACGCCGGGGGAGCGATGCAGCTGCGACACGATCACGCGCTCGGTGCCGTTGATGACGAATGAACCGGTGGTCGTCATGAGCGGGATCTCGCCCATGTACACCTCCTGCTCCTTCACCTCCTTGGTCGTGGGCTTGGGCGCCTCCTTGTCCATGATGACCAGGCGCACCTTCGCGCGCAGCGGGCTGGCGTAGGTCAGGCCGCGCTGATGGCACTCCTTGACGTCGAAAGGCGGCTCGCCGAGCGTGTAGCTGACGAACTCGAGCCGCGCGCTGCCCGAATGCGAGCTGATCGGGAAGATCGAGGTAAACGCAGCCTGCAAGCCTTCGTTCTTGCGCGCCTCGGGCGCGACGTGCGCCTGTAGGAAAGCCGTGAAGGATTCAACCTGCGTCGCGAGCAGGAAAGGCACGTTCAATACGCTCGCGCGCTTCGCAAAACTCTTGCGGATACGCTTACGCTCGGTAAGGGAATAGGTCATGGGGCTTCCAGTCGGCAGAAGGAATGCGGGGGCATGGGGCAAAGCAAAGGCGCGGCGATCCTCGCGGATCGGATGGCGGCGCCTTGGCTCTGCACTCGGAAGTTCGAATATGACCCAGCGCCCGGACGGAAGTTGCACCGCCCGGGCGCATCGGGTGTTCCGTTACTTGACTTCGACCTTGGCGCCTGCGTCGGAGAGCTTCTTCGCAACCGCGTCCGCCTCCGCCTTGGTGACGCCCTCCTTGACCGGCTTGGGCGCGCCGTCGACGAGGTCCTTGGCCTCCTTGAGGCCCAGGCTCGTCACTTCGCGCACCGCCTTGATGACGTTCACCTTGTTGTCGCCAGCGGCAGCGAGGATAACCGTGAACTCAGTCTGCTCGACGGCGGCCGCGGCTCCCGCGGCGCCCGCTGCTGCCGGGGCCGCGACCGCGACCGCTGCGGCGGCCGACACGCCGAACTTGTCTTCCATGTCCTTGATGAGCTGGGAGAGCTCGAGGACGGTCATTTTCGAGATTGCTTCGAGAATCTGTGCTCGTTCCATCATTGACTCCAAGTAAATTAGGTTCCTGAAAAATCGGTTGGCAAGACAGCGCTCGAAAGGATCAGGCGGTCGCCTTCTCCTGCTGATCGCGCACGGCGGCGAGGGTGCGCACGAACTTGCCCGGCACCTCGTTCATCGTGCGCACGAGCTTCGCGATCGGCGCCTGCATCGTGCCCACGAGCATCGCGAGCAACTCCTGCCGGCTCGGCAGCGCCGCGAGCGCCTTGATGTCCTTGGCGGACAGCAGGGCGTTCTCCATCGCGCCGGCCTTGATGACGAGAAGCTCATTCTCCTTGGCGAACTCGGCCAGCACCTTGGCGCCGGCAACCGGATCCTGCGCGATGCCGTACATCAGCGGACCGACGATTTCGCCGCTCAGCTTCTCGAACGGCGTGCCCTGAACGGCCCGCCGTGCGAGCGTATTCTTGAACACGCGCAGGTAGAGCCCGGACTTTCTCGCCTTCGCGCGCAGATCGGAAACGGCACCGACGTCGAGGCCGCGATACTCCGCGACGATCACCGCCTGGGCGTTCACGAGCTTCGCGGCGATTTCCGAGACGACCGCTTGCTTCTGCTCCAAACTAAGACCCAAGGTCTACCTCCTTCTGTTGATCAAACGGACGCGCCTCGCGGCACGTCCAACCATGGCGACCTTGAATCAGGAACCCAACATTCCCTCTTCGGGTGCGCCGTCTGCGTAGGGCGGATGCCTTCATTTAAGCGTCCGGCTCGCGCCTTCGGCCCCTACGGTCTTTGACAGCAGCCGGCCAACCTCGCGGACAGCCGACGGCCCAAAGTCCCAGAAAAACATCTATGCCTGCGCCGAGAGCGACGAGACGTCGATCTTGACGCCCAGTCCCATCGTGCTCGACACGGAAAGCTTCTTCAGATACACGCCCTTGGAGCCCGAGGGCTTGGAGCGGTTTAGCGCCTCGACCAAAGCGGCCAGGTTATCGCGCAGCTGTTCGCTCGTGAACGAGGCGCGCCCGATGCTGCACTGGACGACCCCGGACTTGTCGGCGCGAAACTGGACCTGTCCCGCTTTCGCGTTCTTCACGGCGCCCGCGACGTCCGGCGTCACCGTCCCGACTTTCGGGTTCGGCATCAGCCCGCGCGGGCCGAGGATCTGCCCCAGTTGGCCTACGACGCGCATCGCGCCCGGCTCGGCGATCACGACGTCGAAATCCAT
>JBFGLA010000286.1:0-3664 GCA_041576355.1 Burkholderiales bacterium | reverse complement strand
GAGCCCCTGTCCCGCATCGCGGAGCGTTGCGGCTTCGCCTCGATCGAGACGTTCCGCGCCGCCTTTCGCGCCCGCGTCGGGATCGCGCCGTCGAAATACCGACAGCAGTTCCGGGCAGCTGATCTCCCGCGCGCCGGGATGTAAACGACTTCCGAGGAAGCTTATCCCCCGACTGCTGTTTGCCGTATACCCTTCGCCTATGGAACTCATCGACGAACGCGGGCCCGGCGCTCAAGCGCCCGAGGCCGAGCGACGCCCCAGATGGTACCTGCTCTACTATCTGCTCGCGGCGCTGGACGTCATCACGGTGCTGGCAAGCCTCACGCTCAACCACCGCATGATGCAGATCTACGTCGACTCGGTCGCCGTCAACCAGGAGTGGGCGGTGCGACAGGGCAAATACTCGGAGCTGGGCGAGCTCGCCGCCGCCGTCAATGCGCCCGGCAACGATGTATTCGACTCCCGCAACGTGAGCGGCGAGTCCGCGCGCCTGCGCACGGCACTGAATGCGTTTGCTGCGGAGTTCAATGCAGCGAGAGCCGATGTCTTGGGCAACGTGAGCGCGAGCAAAGCGGCCCCCTTGTTGCAGGATTTCGACGAGATTCAGCGGGCGATGGGGGAGATGGTCGGAGAAGCGGAGCGGATCTTCGGCTACTTCGAAACGAAACAGGCCGACCGGGCCGGCGAACGCATGGCGACGATGGACCGCAAGTACGCGAGCGTCAACCGTGCGCTGGCGCGGCTCGCGCGCAGCGTAAGGGCCATTCAGAGCTCACATTTCGAGGAGCAGGTCAAGACCGCGGAGACGCTCAAGCGGCTGGAGTACCTGATCGTGGGTCTGGTGATTCTGATGATCATCGGCGCGCTCTTCTACGGGTCGCGGATCTTCAAGGCCATGCAGACCGCCAACGCCGAGCGCGCAGCCTACATCGAGGCGCTCACGCGAGCGCGCGTCGAGGCGGACGCAGCCAATCAGGCGAAGTCGAAGTTTCTGGCCAACATGAGCCACGAGATACGCACCCCGCTGAACACCATATTCCTCACATTGGATATGCTCAGGGAGTCTGATCTAGGCGATGAGCAAAAGAGTTGCCTGACGATGGCGAAGTCGTCGAGCCGATCGCTGCATCGGCTCGTCAACGACCTCCTCAATCTGTCTAAAATCGAGTCGGGGCAGATCGATTTCGAGCGAGTTCCGTTCAACCTGCACCTCGTCCTGCGCCAGATTCTTGCGCCTTTCCCAGGCCGCGCGAGGGCGAAGGGCGTGTCGTTCGCGATCGAGATCGCGCCCGATGTCCCGGAGGCGGTTGAGGGAGACCCGACGCGCATCGAGCAGGTCATCGGCAATCTCGTGGACAACGCCGTCAAGTTCACGGTCGCCGGATCGGTGAAGGTCTCGGTCTCGCTGCGAGCGGAGGAGCGATCCGTCGCCGGGGAACCCGGCCGCGGCAAGGTCCCGTTGCGGGTCGCCGTGCACGATACCGGGATCGGCCTCACCCCCGAACAGAAATCGCGGATATTCGACGATTTCGCGCAAGCCGACGAATCGACGACGCGCAAGTACGGCGGAACCGGGTTAGGGCTCGCGATTGCGCGCCGGCTGGTCGGGCTGATGGGGGGCAGGCTCGGCGTCGAGACACGGCCCGGCGGCGGGTCGACGTTTTGGTTCAGCATCGACCTCGCCGCCGGCGATCCATCGAACTTGGCCCGGCCGCTGCAGACCTCCGCAAGCGATCAGGAGAAGTCCCTGGCAGGCCGGCGCGTTCTCCTCGTCGAGGACGCTCCCGAAGGCCGGGCGCTCTTCGCCGCGATGCTGAGCCAAATGGGGATGAAGGTCGACGTGGCGGCCGATGGGGCGGAGGCCGTGTCGGCGGCGGCCGCCAGCCGCTACGACGCGATCCTGATGGACATCGCGATGCCGGTGATGGACGGATTCGAGGCGACGCGACGTATTCGCGAGCGTGAGAACGGCGACGAGGAAGTTCCGATCATCGCGCTGAGCGCGCAGGCCATGGATGGGATATTGGAGCGTTGCCTGGACGCGGGAATGGACGATCACGTCGCCAAGCCGTTCACCCGAGACGAAGTGGTGGCGGCATTGAACCGTTGGGTGCCGAGAGGCGGAACGCGGCAATAGGACGCGCGTACGCGGTGGCGCGTGGCCGAGCCCGCGCCCCTACTCGTAACGGACGTCGAGTATCTCGTAGCGCTTCACGCCACCGGGGGTCTGCACCTCGACGGCGTCGCCGGCGTACTTGCCGATCAACGCGCGCGCGATCGGCGAGCTGACCGAGATCCGGCCTTCCTTGATGTCGGCTTCATCCTCGCCGACGATCTGGTAGGTCACCGATTCGCCGCTCCCGGCTTCCTCGAGATCGACGGTCGACCCGAAAACGCAGCGGCCGTCCGCGTCGAGCAGCTTCGGATCGATGATTTGCGCGTTCGCGAGCTTCGCCTCGAGCTCGGAGATGCGCCCCTCGATGAATCCCTGGTGCTCGCGGGCCGCCTCGTATTCCGCGTTCTCCGACAAATCGCCGTGCGAGCGCGCATCGGCGATCGCCTGGATCACCTTGGGGCGCTCGACGGTCTTGAGGCGCTGCAGCTCGGCGCGCAGCAGCTGCGTCCCGCGTATCGTGATTGGTGTTTTTGTGGCCATGTATCTTGCGCGGGGACGAAAACTCCTCCGTCCCCTCGCCTCCCCTGATGAGATCCCCTTAGTTTGCCCGATCGAGGGCAAATGGCGAAGCAGTGTTTCTAATTCGCGCATCCAGGCTCGCGTGCAGGTCCTGCAGCCGGTAGGGCTCGAGCTGCGCGAGGAGATGCTTCATTCCGGCGCACGCCGCCTTCGCCCCGGCAATCGTCGTGTAGTACGTGACGCGCTGGGCGAGCGCCGTGGTGCGGATCGAGCGGGAATCCTGGATCGCGGTGCGGCTATCCTCGACCGTGTTGACGATGAAGCTCACCTCGCCGTTCTTGATCATGTCGACGATGTGGGGCCGCCCCTCCACCACCTTGTTCACCGCGGTCACCGGGACGCCGGCCGCGGCGAGCGCCGCCGCCGTTCCGCGCGTCGCGACCAAGGTAAAGCCCAGCTCGACGAGGTCGCGCCCGACGGCCACCGCCACGGGCTTGTCGCCGTCCCGAACGCTGATGAAGGCGCGTCCGCCGCGCGGCAGCTTGATCCCCGCGGCGAGCTGCGACTTGACGAATGCCTCGCCGAAGCTCCACCCGATGCCCATGACCTCGCCGGTCGACTTCATCTCCGGCCCGAGGATCGTGTCCACGCCGGGAAACTTGGAGAACGGGAACACCGCCTCCTTGACCGAGAAGTAGGGCGGAATCACGCCGTCGCGCACGCCCTGCGCGGCGAGCGGTATGCCCGCCATGCAGCGGGCGGCGATCTTGGCGAGCGGCAGCGCGGTCGCTTTCGACACGTAGGGCACCGTGCGCGAGGCGCGCGGGTTGACCTCGAGCACGTACACGGTTGCGCCCTCGCCGTCCCTCTTGATCGCGTACTGCACGTTCATCAGTCCGACAACGTTCAGCGCGCGCGCGAGCATCGCCGTCTGGCGGCGCAGCTCCGCGTCCAGCTCGCTCGAGAGCGAATGCGGGGGCAGGCAGCAGGCCGAGTCGCCCGAGTGCACGCCCGCCTGCTCGACGTGCT